>JAJTBW010000119.1 GCA_021286705.1 Sphingobacteriia bacterium | reverse complement strand
AGAGTCATAAGAGAGATATAAGAGGGATATAAGAGGGATGCTTTAGAGATGCTGATTATTAGATAATTGGAACATGAGTATTTGTGGTTGGCAGGAGAGATTCAAGATTCAAAATTCAAAGATTAGCTACTGGCTAACGGCTACTTTCCAGTGAACTAAATTCAAGAATTCAAAATTTAGCTGCTGGCTGCTAGCTGATGGCCAGAAGCCAGATGCCAGATGTCGGTGTCGGTGCCAGTTGCAAGATGTCGGTGCCAGATGCCAGATGCATGTAGATCATTTAAACCACGAAAGGCACGAAAATGAAAGTGTCGAAGTCAGGAATAATAAACAATATACAATTCTATAACACCATTAATCAGAGAAAAAGTTAAAATATTTTCTAAGTACCTCCATCTGACTAATTCCAAACCAATATGATATAAAAAAAGGTCATTCTGAAAAAATCCAAAATGACCTTTTTAAAAAGCAATAACCGGGCTTATTCTTCAACAAATTTAACTCCGGGTAGCTCCTTACCTTCAATATATTCAAGCATAGCACCTCCTCCAGTAGAGACATAGCTCACTTGATTAGCAAGGTTATATTTGTTAATTGCAGCAACAGAGTCACCACCACCAATCAGAGAATAGGTTCCATTGGCCGTTGCTTGTGCTATTGCAAACGCAACTTGCTTCGTACCAATCTCAAAGTTAGCCATCTCAAACACGCCCATAGGACCGTTCCAAAGAATGGTTTTTGACTCTTCAATAACCTTTGAAAAATCTTTTGCTGCCTCGGGTCCAATATCTAATCCCATCCAACCAGAAGGAATCTGATCAGCAGCGACTATCTGACGAGTAGCATCATTATCAAATTTATCAGCTACAACAGCATCCTTTGCCAAGTGAATCGTCACACCCAACTCTTTTGCCTTAGCAAGAATAGAACGAGCTAAATCTAATAGGTCTTCCTCAACCAAAGAACTTCCAACCTGTCCGCCTAATGCTTTAACAAAAGTGAACATCATACCGCCACCAATGATAAGGTTATCAACCTTTGGAAGCAGATTGGTAATAATTTCTATCTTACCACTGATCTTTGCCCCACCAAGAATAGCCGTAAATGGCTTGTGACCACTGGTTAATACATGGTTGATGCTCTTCAACTCATTACCCATTACATACCCGAACATCTTGCTGGTAGGGAAGAATTTTGCAATAACCGCAGTAGAGGCATGGGCCCTATGGGCTGTCCCAAAAGCATCATTAACATAGATATCACCAAGCTTTGATAGCTTTTCAGCAAAAGCTTCATCGCCTTTCTCCTCCTCTTTATAAAAACGAAGGTTCTCAAGTAAAAGGACATCACCCCCTTTTAGTTCAGAGCTAAGCTTCTCAGCAGATTCTCCAATACAATCATCCGCAAACTTAACCTCAACTCCTAATGACTTACTCAGATAAGGCAGCAGATGGCTAAGTGAATACTTATTCTCAGGACCCCCTTTAGGACGACCAAGGTGTGACATTAGAATAGCTGAACCTCCATCATTTAAGATCTTCTTTACCGTCGGAACCGCCGCATCAATACGGGTAGTATCGGTAATTTCAAATTTCTCATTCAGAGGTACGTTGAAGTCAACGCGAATAAGCGCACGCTTACCTTTAAAACTGATGTCATCAATTGTTTTCATCTCTTATGAATTTGTTTTTTGCGATTGCATGAAATATGCCTGATTATTTTAATCACCCTTCTCTAAAGGGAATTTCTAACCATGGTTACTTCATACGACTGAATTATTATAGAGGTCTTGTTTTCTACCACATTGAGTGCCATCAAACCATTTCTGATGATACCCCCCAATCTGGCTCTTTTTATCTTAACTAAATTACTTTCCGTCAAATATAATATACAACATTGATCATGCCATAATCTATATATGATATTTTGCTTCCCGAATGCACTTTATGGGTTCCTCCTCACTACGTGTATTTAAAACACAAAGGTAACTCTAAACCACCTAAAACCCTATAAAAACAGCAAATAAAATTCAATCCGAGAGTACATATTGCTAATTATCTGATCTCACATTAAACGATGGCTAACAAAATCGTAAAATGTCGTAGGTTTGCAAAAAGCTGTCTACATGAGAAAATTATTAACCCTTTGCGTGCAATCTGATATTATTTGGGAGGATTGCACTGCAAATCTGGAAGCACTAAATACCCTATTAGAGAATAAAAAGGCTGATTTAATTGTTTTGCCCGAGTTTTTTGCACATGGCTTTACGATGAAACGAGAGGGTATAGCCCAACCTTCAATGGATGGACTGACCTTATCCTGGATGAAGGAATTAGCCTTCAAAACAGGTGCTCTTGTCTGTGGCACTCAAATGGTAAATCATGAGGATCACTATTTTAACAGAGCTTACATTGTTTGTCCTACTGGCGACTTTTCCTATTACGATAAGAAACATCTCTTCACGATGGGAGGAGAACAGGAGATTTTATCACCTGGGACCACGCTAATCAAAGTCCCTTGGAAAGGTTGGAACATCAGGCCTTTGATCTGCTATGATCTAAGGTTCCCTGTTTGGTCAAGGAACCGCTCATTTGGAGGCAGTCCTGAATATGACCTCTTAATCTATATGGCAAACTGGCCAAAAGGAAGGGCAAATCATTGGAGATCGCTTCTCATAGCAAGAGCCATAGAAAACCAATGCTGGGTTATTGGGGTCAACAGAACTGGGACTGATGGCAATGGAGTCATTCACCACGGTGGATCTTTAGTTATTAGTCCGACTGGCGAGGTTATAAGCGAAGCAGCTACAGAAGAGATGGTATTAGAAACCTCGCTGGATTATGAAACACTGATGAGCTGGAGAAAGAAGTTTAGAGTTTATCGTGATTGGGACTCATTCACTCTAGATGAAGCAGGACGATAGAAGCGGGACGAATTTTTATCACTAGAACATGAAAGTTATCAAAGTGTGACTATTTTTGCCCCCTATTTGAGTGCGAAATGAACATAATAATTGCAGGCGATGGGGAGGTGGGTTTTCACCTTGCCAAGATACTATCTGTTGAGAATCATCACATAACTATTGTCGATCCTCATCATGAGTTACTAAAACTACTCGAATCACAAACCGATTTAGTGACCTTTGCTGGTGACTCTACCTCAATGAAGGTCCTTTTAAAAGCAGGCGTTCATGATTGTGACCTCCTAATCTCAGTGGTACACGATGATGCGATCAATCTGGTAACCTGTATGCTGGGCAAGAAAATAGGAGCTAAAAGGACCATCGCAAGAGTAAATAATACCGAATATCTTACTGACGACTCAAAGGCGTTAATGGCTTCACTTGGAATAGATGCAATGGTTTGTCCTGAACGAATTGCAGCAAAAGAGGTCTTAAAACTGTTAAATCAAACGGTTGCCACTGAGATATTCGACTTTTCGGAAGGGAAGCTCTCACTCTTTTTATTACGACTAGATGAGGATTGTAGGGTCTTAGGAAAATCGCTGGATGAGGTAGCTAAAGAGTATCCCCGATTGAATTTTCGAGCTGTTGCCATACACCGTAACTCCGAAACGATATTACCCAAGGGGCAAGATAGTTTTATATACGGCGACTTAGCCTATGTTATAACCAAACCTGATGGAATTGATCATTTATTAGAGCTGGCAGGCAAGAAAAAAGTTGAAGTAAAGAGGGTAATGATAATCGGAGGAGGTCGTATAGGGAGAAAGACTGCTCGTCGATTAGAGAAAAACATGCAGGTAAAGCTCATCGATCGTGACAAAGAACGATGCATGTCTCTTGCTGAGTCGCTTGAGAACACACTGGTAATAAACGCTGATGCCCGTGATGTTGATGTACTAGAATCTGAAGGTATCAGAGAGATGGATGCCGTAGTGGCTGTTACTGACTCAAATGAAACCAACATGTTTATTTGTCTGTTGGCTAAACGTTATGGAGTTAAGAAGGTCATACCTTTAGTTGAGAATATCGACTTCATTGATATAGCCCAGAATCTTGGCATTGAAGCGATCATCAACAAGAAGCTGATCGCTGCCAGTTATATTGCACGTTTCACCATGCATGCCGAGGTTGCGTCGATAAAATGCCTCAACGGTGTTGATGCTGAAGTACTGGAATTCGTTGCAGCAAGAAACTCAGTCGTTACCAAATATTTGATAAAAGACATTCCAATGGTAAAAGATAGCATTATTGGCGGTATCATAAGAGGAGAAATTAGTTATATTGCGGTCGGAAATTTCCAGATTGAAGAGGGTGATAATGTAGTTGTATTTGCAATGCCTCATGCCATTAAAAAAATTGAACAACTCTTCAGCTGATGATATAGAGTAAAATAATACAGACAACAAAAAACAACCAATGAAAGGTAAACTGATTAGCGTTCTTATCTTTTTATCTATGTGCTTATCAATTCAAGCACAATACCCACTGCAAGGTCGATCATTTATCAGAACTTTAGCCGACACCTCATTTCTTGGTCGAGGATACGCCTATCGTGGTGATCTCAAGGCAGCCGCATGGATTGAGAATTATTACAAAAAAATCAATCTTACGTCGCTTGGGGACAGCTACAGACACCCCTTCACCTTTTCTGTAAATACCTTTCCAAAGAGAATGTTGATGCAGATTAATCAACACACTCTCAATCCCGGACTAGAATATATCATTTACCTCTCGTCTCCATCTACCGATGGGAAGTATCGAATTATAACTGACCCAGCTGACTCTATCCACACCAAAAAGAGTTATCTTAAAAAACATGGATATTCAGGTTCTATACTTTTCACAACCAACCTTACAATCACCTCCCCCCCTGCTGGCTTTAATGGAATTATCTGGTTGATTCCTCCATCAGATCCTCTTATCTGGAGAGTTTCTGACGGAACTATTATCAACAAATGGATAAGCGGTAAGATGTACTCAAACCTGATTGCACCTTCAGACTCAACCGTTACCCTGGCTTTTGACTCCGAATACCTAAAAAATCTGGAGGCAGTAAACATTGCAGGATATATTCCAGGCAAAACCAATCCCGAAAAACTTGTATTAATTGGAGCACATTATGACCATTTAGGCCTCATGGGGAGGAAAACTGTTTACCCCGGAGGTCAAGATAACGCCTCTGGTGTAGCAATGATGCTTGACCTGGCAACTTTTTTCTCAAAGAACGAAAATAGATTACCCTTTTCTATTGGCTTTGTCGCATTCAGTGCAGAAGAGATGCATCTATTTGGAAGCGCTGCATTTGCGCAAAACCTCCCCTGGAATGCTTCTGATATTAACTTGGTTCTTAACTTAGATATGATGTGTACAGGATCAGATGGCATAATGGTTGTCAATGGTAAAGAATGGCCTGAAATGATTGCAGATTTTAATAAAATCAATACCCGTGAAAGTTATCTAAAAGAGATAAAAATCAGACCAAATGCCCAAAATAGTGATCATTTCCCTTTTACTCAATTAGGCATTCCCGCTATCTTCTTTTACACTATAGGTGATGAATACACCTTCTATCACACTCCAAAAGACACATACAATGTACCTTTAACAAAATACAATGAGGTTTTCTTACTACTCAGAGACTTCATCAATTCCTGCGGTGACAAAACTTATCGACAACCCAAACAATAAAAAAAGCAGAATTATCCAGATCTAAAAGTTTAGTTTTCGGAGAAATATTCCATTATAAGGATGAAAAATGACCAGATAAAGAAACTGGTAAAAAACAATACACACATTTTCAAATACATATAAGCACACCTAAAGCATTTCGACAAATTGGTATGTGTTTTGTCCCAAATAAGATGAAATATTTCGTTAAATAACACCGCCTTAAATGGAATCACCTGTCAAAAGGATGCGATGGTTACGCATTCTTCTTCTTATTTTGCCTCTTTTGGCAATCGGGATCATTGTATATATTTCAAATATCCAAAGAAAACAACACATAAAACTAGACAAGTCGCTTAACGGAATCTCTGCCGTTATTACTCCAGAGAATGTTCTGGGAGAGCTCGCTGTCATTTTTGACGAGGTAGAAAGTTCTTTTAGACTGTATCTCATTTCTGATCGCAAGGAGAACTACGAACTATACAACTCTAAGCTTAAACAGTTTATTGCCATATCTGACTCTATGTCAACGATCCTTTCTGGAGATACCAGTAAGTTATCGCCACTACTCAGAGGCTTATCGAAGCGAAAAGATCTTATGAATGGCATCCAAAAGTTAAAGATCCAGAGTGATTCGCTAATGGAACTGGCTATATCAATTGACTCTCTACGGTATCAAGCAACCCTTAAAGCTAAGCCAATTCTGGTCCCTTTCGTAATACCATCTAATCTTGTCATTGACACGTTGTCGATTACTGAGACCACCAAAAAGGAGAAAAAAGGGCTATTTGGCAGAATTAAAAATGCTCTGACTGGCTCTAGCGAAGAGGAGTCAAAAAAGACTAAAATCATTGTTAAAACTGGTGGACAAAGCGATTCAACTGCATCTAAACAAACAGCGCTTGGTATTAATGAATTTACCGATTCTCTTTCTCGTAACATGCAACGGTATTATACTCATCTACTAAGCCAGTTCGTGAATTCCAAGAAGAAGATGGATAAGCATGAGCAAGCTCTTGCTCTGGTGAACCTAAAAGTGCTTACCCGGATGAAGAGTATGATTAGTATGTTCTCTCAGATGAGTGCCGAAGAAAAACTGGCAAAGGGTCAGTATCTTCTGACTAAGGCTGAAAATAGTGCAGGTAAAATCCGGGCGATTGAGTATATAGCACTCATTTTAATCGTATTACTTTCGATCTTAGTCCTATTTGAATTACAGAAGATTGTCAAGTATGAAAAGAGGCTTATCACCGCAAGAGATCAAGCCACTGCTGTAGCTCAGGAAAAGAGTAGATTTCTGGCTTATATGAGTCATGAAATCAGAACACCATTGACGATGGTCGCAGGATTTAGTGAGCAGATGCAACACACCTCTCTGGATCAAAAGCAAACCGAGTATCTCAATTATATCGGATCATCATGCGACCTCCTACTGAGCACCGTCAATGATATTCTTGACTTCTCAAAGTTAGAAGCTGGAAAATTCCATTTAGACTCTAAACCATTTAATCCGAAACGACTTATCGAAGAGACTACTCACTCATTCGAAATGAAAGCAAAAGAGAAAGGATTAAATATCTCTTACTCTTTTAGTGGCGATGCAAATCAATGGATATCTGGTGATTCTTTTAGAATCAAACAGGTTCTCAACAATCTGGTTAGTAATGCAATAAAAAACACCGATAAAGGGAATGTCACCATTAACGGGGAACTTTCAGGCAAATCTGACATTGCTAATTTGAGCATCTCAGTAATCGATAGTGGGATTGGGATTCCCAAAAGCCAACTTAATGACATCTTCGCCGAATATAGTCAGGTGACCCAAACAGCTGATCAGCGATGGAAACTCGGAACAGGGCTCGGATTACCTATCTGCAAAAAGATAATCCAACAAATGGGGGGTAACATTGGTGTAGAAAGTGAACAGGCTAAGGGATCTACATTCTTTGTTAATATCACTCTGCCATTAACAGTGTCCCCCGAAAGAAATGAAAATCTTAAGGAAGAGGATCTTCTCAAAAAAGGATCATTTAAAGGGATGAGAATACTTGTTGCAGAAGACAACCTTATTGGCCGTAAACTGTTAGCCGCCATGCTGAAAGATTCAGAAGCTGACATTGTAATGAAGGGCGATGGACAACAAGCATGGGAGGAATTACAAAACTCTCATTTTGATCTAATCATTAGCGATGTCTTCATGCCTGTAATGAATGGTCTTGACCTGGTTAAAAACATCAGAAAACACGCTGATAAACGTATCTCCACCATTCCTTTTGTATTCCTCACCGCAGACACCCTCCCCGAAGAGGTTGCTAACTATAAGGCAGCTGGTGCTGATGCTCTAATCTTCAAACCTTATCACCAGATTGACCTGTGGAGAGTTCTTAAAAGATATTCAAAACAGGTATAATTCTTGAATCCTTTATTCCTTGATTCCTTGATTACTTGATTCCTTGAATCTTGAATCTTGAATCTTGAATCCTTGAATCCTTGAATAGTAAATCTCTCTGCCAGAAGCCAGTAGCCAGTAGCCAGTAGCCTTTCCCATGATCCCTTGATTCTTTATACTTCCTGAACCTCCCCCCAAAAAAAGAAGAGAGACCCCAAATGGAGTCTCTCTTCTTTTTAGTCTAAAGATGCTTAATCAACGATTTTCATCTCTTTAATCAAACGTTCTGCACCGGCAAACTTATCAATGATGAATAACACATAACGGATATCTACACTGATAGTTCTTTGATAAGAAGGCTCAAAGGCTATATCACCACTCATTGCTTCCCAGTTACCATCAAAGGCTAATCCAATTAGTTCACCCTTACCATTCATAACAGGGCTTCCCGAATTACCACCCGTAATATCGGTATTATGGATATAACAAACCTTTAGGGTTCCGTTATCAGCCCAACGTCCGAAATCTTTGTTCAGGAAGAGCTCTTTAAGTTTAGCTGGAACAACAAACTCGGGATTTGTAGGATCTTCTTTATCAAGGATTCCCTGATAGGTTGTAAAGTAGTTATATGTCTTTGCATCGGCAGGATTGTAACCCCCAACACGACCCCATGTAAGACGCATAGTTTGATTTGCATCAGGATAGAACTGACGCTCGGTTTGGAACTGTTTTAGACCATCAACAAAGAGTCTCTTTGCTTTGGTAAACTGCTCATCCGCTTTTGCTGAGGACTCTTTAAGATCTTTGTATTTTTTACTAAAAGCCATATAACAGACATAGGCAGGATCTTCTTGAATCTTCTTAATCTTAGGCTTTTCTAATAGCTTCTTAACCTTCTCAGGATTCGAGAAGATTGACTCAGAAATTATTTCATCAGCCAACTTACTAAAGTTGTTATCGTATTTCTTAGCCATTGTAATCAGCCACTCAGGTTGTTGATTCTGAGGAACCTCCTTAAAGAACATCTCAAGCATTGCAGCCAAGAGCTTTTTATCTGTATTGACATTAAAGTCTTTGAAGAATGCATCAGCATTTGCCTGTTTCTCCTTCATAGCTTGTTTAGCTAAGTAAGGATCTTTAGTCTTTTCAGCCTTTTCTATCGTTGCAATCAACTCTGAGAATGAAGCTGCAAAACCAGGAGTCTCAGCCCCTCTGAAGAATGCTTCATTATAATAGACCATTGTCTTAGCAATGGCTCTCTTAGCGGTAAATGCACTATCAAAAAGTGGTAGCGTATTTCCATAACGATCTTTGCGCGCCTCATTCTGGTTTGCCCAATCTTCAAATCGAGCCTCTAACTGATGCTTCTTTTCCGCAACATTAAGACGTTGTAAACCTCTGGTTTGTCCGATGAAATACTTCCAATAATTTGCGGTAGATGCGTACTTGGAGGCATACTGAATACGTGTAGCAGGGTCATTTGCCATGTCCTCGCCCATAATATCGAGCTTTTTGCGACGAATAGAGACTATAGAAGGGTTGGTTTCCTCTATGGCTTGATTAACACCCCAACTAGTCATATATCGATTTGTAGTGCCGGGGAAGCCCATGATCATAGTAAAATCGCCCTCTTTAACACCACTGGCATTAATTGGCAAATAGTGTGCGGGTTTAAGAGGTACATTTTCCTTGCTATAAGCAGCTGGTTTGTTATTCTTATCCACATAAACTCTGAACATACTAAAATCTCCGGTATGTCTTGGCCACATCCAGTTATCAGTGTCAGCACCAAACTTCCCTATCGATTGAGGAGGGGTTCCAACCAGTCGGATATCTTTATAAGTCTGATAGACAAACATATAATACTCATTTCCATCATAAAACTCTTTAACAACAGCATCATAAGTAGTACCATCAATAGCCTGACTGGTCACTCTGCGTATGTTGTCCTCTATAAGCTCCTTGCGTACCTTTTCAGATGCATTCGCACCAACATTACCAAGAATCTTCATGGTTACATCCTCAAAACGAACCAGAAACTTCACAGTTAACCCTGTGATAGGAATCTCCTCTTTTAGACTTTGTGCCCAAAATCCATCAAATAGATAATCTTTCCCTACGGTACTTACACTCTGAATAGAGCCGAAACCACAGTGATGATTCGTCAGGATTAGTCCCTGATCAGAAATAACTTCACCAGTACAACCACGACCAAATAGAACAATAGCATCTTTTAATGAGCTGTGATTAGCAGAATAGATCTCCTCAGGAGTAAGTTTCAAACCATTCTTCTGCATATCCGCATATGCAGCTTTATTAATCAGATAAGGGAGCCACATCCCCTCATCTGCTCTGACTGACGAGGCAAACAATAGAGAGCCCAATGTCAGTAAGGCAAATAAACGCACTCTTAGTTTCATATAATTATATTTAAACAAATTGATCTCCTTTTTTAATCTTAACATCATTGACGATATCACGTAGTTGTTGCTCATCCTTTTTCTTGCAAATTAAAAGGATATTATCATCTTCGGCTACTATAAAATCATCAAGCCCCTGAACTACAGCAACCTTATCTTTAGGCATATTGATGATACATGAGGTGGTATCATAAGTCATTACATTATTACCCATAATAGCATTCCCATTTCCGTCTTTTGGCCGAATAGAATATAAAGAGCCCCATGTTCCAAGGTCACTCCATCCAAAATCACTCATTAAGACATACACATTCGGTGCCTTCTCCATAATGCCATAGTCAATCGAGATATTGCGACAAACGGCATAAGCTTGCTCAATAAAATCAGCCTCTCCAGGAGTATTATAGACATTAGCACCCCTTTCAAAGATATCATTCACTTCAGGAAGATGTGTTTGAAATGCCTCATTGATTGCCCTTAGGCTCCAGATAAATATACCGGCATTCCATAAAAAGTCTCCGCTTGCCAGAAAAGTAGTAGCCAATTCATGATTGGGCTTCTCTGTAAAGGTCTTTACCTTTCTAACTTTAGGATTAGAGGGACAAACGAGTTCTTCATTAAATTGAATATATCCATAACCCGTATCAGGCCGACTGGGTGTTATGCCCAGAGTAATAAGCCAGGGATTCTTTCTTGCGGCATCTAGTGCACCCACGATAACACTCTTAAAAATATCCTCGCGAAGAATGATATGATCTGAGGGGGCGACTACAATCGTAGCATCCGGGTTTTGACGTGCTATTTTATGATTTGCATAGGCAATGCATGGGCCTGTATTCCGACGAGATGGCTCGCATAATATCTGATGGTCTGCTAATAATGGTAATTGATCTTTAACAAGATCGCGATAACGGTCTGATGTAACCACATAAATGTTTTCTGGCGGACAAACATCCAGAAAACGTCTGAAGGTCTGCTGAATTAAGGTCTCACCTGTCCCAAGAATGTCAATAAATTGCTTGGGCTTTTCAGTCCTACTCATAGGCCAGAAGCGGGCTCCAATTCCACCGGCCATTATCACACAATAATTGTTTTTATCCATTTTAATTTCGTTGGGGTGTTTACAAAGATACTTCTTAACTTTTTAAAAAATGCCTCTCATGTTGCAGATATAGCCCGATATATGCTATTCTTTTAGAATGAATCTATCTAATAATATCAAGATGGCTCCAAAAATGATATTTACTTCTTCAATCCAGAGGTCTGCATGCGGCTACACCTCTTACTCTGCAGTTTATTTTATCGCTCTCCCTAACGCACTCGTAAAAGGTTCGAAGCTTTTTTCCTTTAGTAAATGTAAATCCATTCAATTCAAACCTTGATCCTATTGGAAGACTATCCACCGTAATAACCTCCGGAACCGAAATGATATTCTTTCTGTACAGAAAACGATCAGCATCGATGCGCTTCATAGGGCCTTTTTCTTCCATAACATAGATATAATACGGGTCTACTTTTACCACCGTAACCTGTATATTATCAACCCTAAAGACAGTTCCAACCTTTAACTCCTTAGCATAGACCTTATGCTCAGGGTCAGAGTTATACTTTTCAAGAACCTTCTCCAACTCTGTATCCAAAACCGAGGAGGCTCTACCCGAAGCGGCATGCTTAATATACGCATCAGCTATCTCATCGGGAAGCAACTTTGTATCTCTGATATATTTGGTAATTCGTAAGAAATGGGCTTGCCATTCATGCCCATGCGGCGCTTTTACCTTTTTCCCATCTAAAAGCACGGCAAGATGGGCTGTTTCATGAAAAAGAGTTAGAATGAATTTATAGGGAGGTAATGTCGTTTCCATCCCTATCAAATGATACAGATGGTTAAACTGATAATAACCCAACCTTGTCTTACTCAATGTCAAAGGTTTAATAAACACTTTGACATCCATACCTACACTCTTTTTCCAAACTGAGATCAGTTCAGGCGAAAGATATCTAAGAAGAAATGACTCAGATTGTTTACTGATTGAAATCATGAATGGTGATTTTAAATTCCGGATCTGCTATTGTAGTGAACTCACTTAATAAGACCCAACTGACTTTCTGAGTTTACTATACGACACCACCTAACTCTATAAAGTCAACATTTACGTTATTGAGATTCGATCTATCAACCATTGAAAAAGAGGGACACTCTCTACATGGAGTCTTTTTAACCCGATATTTACCAGAGTGTCGTTGTGACTGGCAACCAGTGATAAAGAACAAGACCATCACTATAACAAAAAGAGAAGATCTTCTTCGCATAAATTTCAAACAACTTATCAATATCATAGCTGACTGTTTCCCATTAATAACTTACTACAAAGTTAACGAATCACCTCTCGATTTATGATTATTAAAAAGTATATATCTAATAACAACCAAGAAGATTCAACTCTTCGCACTGTTAAATATATCACCTAACTATAGATGAAATAGCTGCTCAGCTTTACCACTTTTAGCAGATCACGCATTGGCGAACAGAACTTCTCTTTATCATACTTGAAAAACGTCTCAAGCTTAACCAAACAATAGCAGTTAAGAAACTCATTAATCATTAAAAGCCGTAAATTTTGCTCCGGCTATAACATTCAACTTCTTAGAATAGATTGTAATCTCCTGACTTCGATACAGGGACGCCCTAAATGAAGGCCAAAACACTTCATCAAATAATCTGGTAAAAGAAAAGATTTTTGTTACTAATCACATGACAAAGACTTAAAGATACTGATCAATGACTTGTTCTTGAAACTTCTCCGCCTCTTTGCCTTCGACTCCGCTCAGGCAGCGACCCGGTGGTTGAGCGAAGTCGAAACCACTG
>JAJTBW010000310.1 GCA_021286705.1 Sphingobacteriia bacterium | reverse complement strand
CGCTGCCTTCGACTTCGCTGCCTTCGACTTCGCTGCCTTCGACTTCGCTCAGGCAGCGGGGTGGTGGTTGAGCGAAGTCGTTACCCGGTGGTTGAGCGAAGTCGAAACCACTCTTCAAGAATTGTTGCGTTATCAGTTTCGTTATGGTTGATTGATTTGGTTATCTTTGTTCAAGTCCAGGCAATTCAGAAGCGGAAAAGTCATGGAAACAAAGCCCTTGAGATTGTCCAACAAACTCTTAAAAATGGTTGATTATCAATTTTAAATGGTTAGTGAGATGAAGAAGTATATGATACAATCAAATGGTTTTTCAACTCAATTAAAACGATTGAAAGGACGCATGCAGTTTATATTCGCCACTCATAACGCTAACATACAGGTATTGGGCGATAGTGAAATGTTAGTAGTAAGTGAATATGTTCCTGATAATGAAATAAAACTAGAATGAGGAAGTATTGATTGTCAAAATATTCAGGGAAAAATAATCCGTATTATGAAAGGTGGGCCAGAAGCCTTTGACATTAGAACGAATATTTATAAAATTTGGAAGGAAGGAAAACGATGAATACAGTTGAATTACTAGATATAGTTAGCACTAGAGAAACCAGTAAGGTTCAATTCAAACAAGAACTTCCTAATAGAGAAAGTGTAGCACAGGAACTAGTTGCAATGTCAAATTCTTTAGGTGGGGTAATATTATTAGGTATCAAGGATGTTACTGGCGAAGTAGTCGGTCTATCCTCTGAACAGATAGAAGAATATGACAAAGTTGTTTCACAAATAGCAGACAATATAAAACCTATTGTGTATATAACAACAGAAGTTATAAGAGTTGATAAGGATAAATCAATAAGAAATGTTCTGGTTGTAAATATTCAGGAAGGTATTAATAAGCCTTATAAGACAGCCAGAGGAGAAATTTATGTTAAGCAAGGTTCAAATAAAAGGTTATTGACCGATAACTCTGAAATTATGCGACTTTTCCAGCAAAGTAGTAATTTACTTGTGGATGAAATGGAAGTGTTTGATACGACCATTGACGATATAGATGAAAGGTTGTTTGCTGATTATTTCAAAAGAGAATTTAAAGTATCCTATCAGGAAAAAGGATTGACTTATGAAGAGGCATTAAGAGCAAAACGTGTTTTGAGAAAAGATAAAGTCTCTCTAGCCGGTCTTTTATTTTTTGGGAAAGAACCTCAAAGCATAAAACCTGCGTTTACTATAAAAGCCGTCTCTTTTTTTGGGAATGATATTGCTGGTAGTTCATATCGTAATAAACCGGAGGATTTTAAAGGAACTATTCCGGAATTGTTTAAACAAAGCATGAACTTCTTGCGAAGTAGCTTGCTACACACACAACAAGAACAGGAGTTTCATTCTGTAGGAGTTTTGGAAATATCGGAGATAGTTTTGACTGAGTTGATACAAAATGCGCTGGTACACCGTGATTATTTAAAAAATGCTCCAATAAAAATAATGATCTTTGACGATAGAGTAGAAATTGTTAGTCCGGGAAAACTTCCTAATAGCTTAACGATTGAGGAGATTAAATTTGGAAATACTGTTATTCGAAATAATCAGATAGCTATGTTTGCTATTCATTCGATGCCGTATAGTGGCTTAGGTTCTGGTATCAAAAGAGCATTAGCCCAACAACCCGATATTGAGCTAATCAACGATGTGAATGGAGAGCAATTTATTGTAAGAATACCTCGTATGCAAGACGGTTTAACAAAATGATTTGCAATATTGACAACACCAATTCCCGAAATATACTGCGCAGTAGGTTGTTAATTGTCTCGAATGGCAGCCATTGTAAGTCAACCGCTTTAAATTGGAGCGCAGCAGCGAAATTATTCGCCGTGTCAAGCGTGCAACAATAGGTTTTATTGAATTATTTTAATAGTAAATATTTGAAAAGATAGAATATTGTACAACAATTTATA
>JAJTBW010000118.1 GCA_021286705.1 Sphingobacteriia bacterium | reverse complement strand
TAACGGTATTAATTTTCTTTTTGATGCTAATCTGTTCATTGATGTTATTTAGAAATTCCATGAATTTATGGTATTTCTTTGCATAAATACTTTTATCGTCACTATACCAACCAATTTGATTTTTGAAGTTTGAAATGTATTCCAGCGTACCTGTTTCAAATGCCCTATTTACGCTTTCCTCGAAAATTTTAGTGGTTTTATCGTCAATGTCTACTCCTTTTATTCCTATGGATTCAATCCATACCAGATTATTGTACAGCTTTAAATAGGTTGTTAAGCTAAAAGTGCTTCTATTTATCGCATCTATGACATCCGATATTCTTTCATGCAATTCCGCATCTGTTGGTAAATTAATCTCATTAATACTATCGACTAGCTTTGATTCATTATCTTTCTGTTTCTTGTTATTTAGAATCGTGTCTAGTCTTTCTATTTCGGTTTTCAAAACCTCTTGATTTAAATAGCCATTTTTTATTAAATCAGATATACTCTGGAATCTTTCAAATTCTATGGAATTATCACTGAAGTAAAGTTGTTGGATATTTTCTATATTTTTTGAGTCTTCACTTTGTTCGTTGATAGTTGTTTCTTTAGATATAGGTGTAAGTTCGGCAATGTTTTTCCAAGGGATTCTTCGATTGTAAGCTATTGTTATTTTATCAAGTAATTCGCAAGGCGTCCCTTTCCTACTTTCAATTGAATAAAAGCAGCAATACGATAGTGCCAATTTCCTGATTTCAGTTTTTAAATTACTTTGATTTTTAATTTTGACTAGATTGTTGTTCCATAGTTTAAAGATGGATAGAATATAAAACAGTGTCCTTAAATTAGAAGAGTTTCCCTTTCTAAACATCGTTAATATTATTGAAATCTCCTCTTCACTATAAGAATTTTTCGTTTCATTATTACTCTTTATAATATCACTAAAATCTGGAGTAAATGGATAAGTATATCTAATATACTTTTCTTTGATTTCTCTATATCTTTTTACCTTTTCGTTTAGAATATTTTCATAGCATAAGAATATGCACTTTGTTTGATTATGTTCTATGAAAGTATTCATTAACCCCATTGCTGATTCAAAAAAGTTATCATCAATCCTTTCTAGATCATCAAAACATAATACCGTTTTTGATGGTAAAGGTGCTTTTGTGTTTTCCGGATCTACTGTAAAGGATTCTAAATATTCAGCTTCTATCTCTGTTGCTGACTTTGTGGATGGATTATAAAATGGGTTAAATGTCTGGAAAATCTTATTTTCTAATCTTATTTCATTATTGTAGCCTATTAAACTCACATATATACATCTATATCCTAGTTTTCTGAATAATTTAAATATTTCATTCTTGAGAAAATGCGTTTTTCCAATACCCCACTCACCGGATATCATTACTGCATAATCTGTTTTTTCCTCTTCTAAATAGGTTTCTAACGAATCAATTATTTTTTCCTTTTCCATTGATGTTATGTTCGTATCAGTTTAGTAATTAAAAAATATTTATTCTATACAGTGAAATAAATCAAAAGAATACTCCTAACCAATTTTTAATAGAGACTACCAACATCACCCTTAAAATTACTAATTTGTTTCTAATAATAACCACCCATTTCATGATTTTAAACCGGTTGTAATTTTCAATGCTCCATTTTTGATAAGGGTCGTTCTCGTGAAAAATTAGCACAGATTTAGATAGACGCCCTGTAGAGACGCGATGAATCCGAGACGCGATAAATCGCATCTCTACAGGGTCTAATTTTGTCGAATTTTGCCTAATCACCTGATTTAGTGTTTATTGTGTTTGAATCTACTTGTTTCTGTAACTAGCTGCTTTTGAGTTGCTTATGCGTTCCCCTCTTATATCTCTCTTATATCTCTCTTATGCCGCTCTTATGTTCTCTTATGTTTCTCTTATGTCTCTCTTATGTCTCTCTAACGCCTCTCAATGTTCCCTCTATATTCTCTCCCTATCTAACACGAGTTTATAGGGAGAGGATAGGGAGAGGATAGGGAGAGGATAGGGAGAGGATAGGGAGAGGCATAAGAGGAGAACAGGAGGGGAACAGGAAAAGAACAAGAGGGACGAGAGATGCGGGGCGGCGGGGAGGCCTTAAAAAGTATACAACAATCCGGAAAATGTATTAGCCATAAGACCTTGTTCTGATAGAACTTTGCAACATCAAATTCAAGAAAAAATGGAAAAGAAAGTTATCTTAATCACAGGTGCGAGCTCGGGAATGGGCAAAGAGGCCGCTAAGGCATTGATTCAACAGGGTCATAAGGTTTATGCGGTAGCCAGACGAATTGATCTGATGCAAGATTTAAAGGTTCTGGGCGGGCATCCTATACAGGCTGATGTCACGAAGACATCTGAGATATCAAATGCGATAGATACTATTATCCGTAAAGAGGGTAAAATTGATGTCCTATGGAATAATGCCGGCTATGGCCTGTATGGGGCTGTTGAAGATATACCTATTGAGGAGGCTAAAAAACAGTATGAGGTTAACCTCTTCGGACTGGCGTCGATAACCCAACAGGTATTGCCATATATGAGGAAAGTGAAAAATGGAACCATTATCAACACTTCATCAATGGGAGGGAAGATGTATACCCTGCTTGGAGCCTGGTATCACTCTACCAAACATGCAGTCGAAGGTTTTAGCGACTGCCTTAGATTAGAACTAAAACAATTCAATATCAATGTTGTGATCCTTGAGCCTGGGATTATTAAGACGGAATTCAGTGATGTTATGCTGGATAATATTAATAGATTCTCAAGTAAGAGTGCTTATGCAACTTTAACGAAGAAACTAGTCTCCGCAACGCAGAAGATGTACAATACCGGTAAAGGATCAGAGACTGATATCATTGCGAAAACTATCCTGAAGATTGTTAATACGAAAAGACCTAAGACCAGATACCGCGTAGGCTTTTTTGCCAAACCAATGGTATGGTTGCGTATCTATCTGGGCGATAAACTCTTTGATAAGATTGTGATGAGTCAGGTATAATTTCTAAAAATCAGTTATTCACAGAACTGAACATTAGAGCAATAAACGTGGTTAAAATGGAGCAAATTAACCGATCAGGGTATTCTCTGTTTTTCAAAGCTAATTTAGATTAAATAGTATGTCAGTAAAGCCGATAATACATCTCTCAGATATTTCCGAAATCAATAGATTCGTCAAGAGTTCAACAAGGCATCCTCTGGTTTCAATTGTTGATTTTAGTAAGGCCGACGAATACATTGAGGAAGGTACAAGGATAAGTGCTGATTTTTATAGTATTATGTTTAAAAATTACTGTACAAATCAATTGAAATACGGCAGACAGTCGCTCGACTTTCAAGATGGCAATTTAATCTGTATTGCTCCCAGACAAATATTGACGATGGACACAGAGATTGAGATGAAGGAGGATAGAACCGGTTGGGGCTTATTCTTTCATCCCGATCTTCTCAGAGGTACTTCGTTAGCAAACAAGATGAGTGAATACTCGTTCTTTTCGTATGATGTTACTGAAGCACTCCATTTATCGGATAAAGAGAAATCGATATTGCTGGACTGTATAAATAAAATAGAATATGAACTCGACCAAAATATTGACAATCATAGCCAAAAGCTTATTGTCTCCAATATCGAGCTATTGTTGAATTACTGTTCGCGGTTCTATGGCCGACAGTTTATTACTCGTAAGAATAGTAACTCAAATATTATAGCTCAAGTCGAGATTGTTCTAAAAGAGTATTTTAATTCAACCAGGGTGAGAGAGCAAAGCCTGCCGACGGTCAAATATCTTTCAGAAAGGGTTAATCTGTCAGCAGGATATCTTAGCGATCTTCTAAAAAAGGAGACTGGTATGACTGCTCAGGATCACATCCACTATTACCTGATTGAAGAGGCAAAAAACGTACTTCTTAATAGCGATCAATCGGTCAGCGAGATAGCCTATTCTCTTGGGTTTGAATACCCTCAGTATTTCAGTAAGCTGTTTAAGCAAAAGACAGGAAAAACCCCGGGGGAATATAGAGCCGTATAATTCTATTGATAGAACTCGGTAGTCGGGCTTTGGCTTCTGATAAACAAGATAGGTTGCCAATACGAAATCAGAAGAGTGCAATAGGAGTTATCCCTAGGCAATAATAAAAGACTTAATTTTGGCGTTATAGTTGGAACTGAAGACTGTAATAAAGTCTTTCAGTTCTTCTATGATAAAGGTAGAAAGAGAATCGTTGTGTGAGAGTGAATTGCCAAAATCACAGTCGTTGTTATGATATCAAGATCAATATATTCACTGTTTGTTAGTGTCCTTCTACTGCATTTATCTGCCTCTTCGCAATCGATAATAGAGGGTCGGATTATGGATAAAGCGAATAAGCCAATTACGGAGGCCTCTGTAATGTTATTAAATACAGCAGATAGTTCGGTGGTGGCTTATAATTTTACCAATCAGAACGGGGAGTTCAGTATTAATACCGATAAGTTAAAGGCACCTGAGCTGCTTATTATGGTATATGGGTTTAATATTAGACGTCAAATAAAGAAAATATCGAATCACAGTCAAAAAGTGGATTTTGTTGTAAGTGAAGAGGCAATTGAACTCAAAGAGTTTGCTGTTAAATCACAAAAGATTTGGGGTTCACGTGATACGGTTAATTATATTGTGGATGCATTTAGAGACTCAGCAGATATTGTAATTGCCGATGTGTTGCGAAAGATGCCGGGGATTGAGGTGAAAGAGAGTGGACAGATTGAATACAGGGGGAAGGCCATCAGTAAGTTCTATATCGAAAATATGGATATGCTTCAGGGGCGGTACAGCATAGCTACAAACAATATTTCGGCATCTGATATCGCAACTGTTCAGGTGTTAGAGAATCATCAACCCATTAAGGCGCTTCAGGATATGGCGTTCTCAGATGATCCGGCATTAAACTTAAAGCTTAAGCCTGATGCAAAAGGTATTTTTTCTTGTATGGCCGATCTGGGTGCCGGGTTTAATGATGATTTTTTATGGAATGGGTCTGTTACAGGTATGTTTTTTAGTAAGCTTCATCAATATCTTTCTGCTATAAAAACTAATAACACCGGAGTAGATCTGGCTCAGGAACTTCAATCATTTTATGGTGAGGAGGATCAGCTTTCCAATAGTATTTCATCTGTTATGCAACCTGTTCCTCCACGGATTAGCAAAGAAAGGTATTTGTTTAATCAAGCATTTGGGGGTACTATCAATAATCTGGTTAAGGCTAAAAATGAGGCAGAAATTACCCTGAATTTTAGTGGTTCGCATGATATAGAGACTAGAAAGAGTTATGATCAAACCATGTATTATTTTCCGGGTAATGATACTATATCAATCTCAGAGCAGATGGAATCGCGTTTAAGTAGTTATGCCTATGACGGAAGTGTGGGGTATAGATTAAATGGCGATCAAAATTATATCAATAGCCGGCTTTCGTTTTCTGGTAACCGGATTGAGAATACCGGGGTGATCTTTAATAAAGAACAGATTAACCAACGAGGTGAAAATGATCCTTATAAGGTCTCATGCCTTTTAAGTTGGATTCGAAGAGGGAATAATGAAAACAGGTTTGGAACTGAGTTTAATTCTAGCTCATTTTATCAATCATTGCCTTATAATCTCGAGGTTTCCCCTGGTATGTTTGCAAATTCGTTGAATGATAGCACCCCTTTTCAATCCGTAAGCCAGGAGGTAGCTTTAAAGGATTTTAAGACTCAAAATAGTCTACGATTTCTCTCATCGGCTGTTTGGGGTTCGTTTCGCATTCATCCATCCTTACATTTCTCGATGGAGCATCAATCGCTCAATACACAAATGAGCAAGTCGCTTGATGGCGACATCTTTTCAGATATTCAAGGTGATTCATTGCGAAACGATGTCACATGGATGCGATTAAAGGCTGGAGTATCCTTGACTCTTACCTATCAAAGTCGAAATTTTAGGTTTGAGTTGTTTACCCCGTTGCAGTATCAGTCGATTTCACTTGTAGATAAGCCTAAAAGCGCTGAGGCTGATCAGTATAGGATGACTTTTCAGCCGCAAGCAAAGGTGAGTTATGCAATTGGTTCTCACTGGCAAGTTATTGGTTCGTGGTTTATGTATAATTATAATCCAACGCTTCGTAATCTTTATTCCGGTTATGTTTTGCAGAATTACCGTACGATGAGCCATTATGACAGCAGACTATCTGATTCTTATGGGCAGCAGGGTTCGTTAACCTTATCTTACAAAGATATTATTCGGTTTTTCTTTACAAATCTCGAAGTAAGATATAGCCGGTATCTCAACGAGGTGATGTATTCCCAATCTTTTGAAGGGTCACTAATGAAGATATCTTCAGTTGATTTAGAAAATAGGGGCAATTATCTGTCAATTACTGCAAGGGCAAGCAAAGGATTCGATTGGAAGAAGTTATCTGTAAACATGGAAGCCTCGTGGGGTAAAGGGTTGACCCCTCAACTGCGTCAAAATAACCTTATTAATTATAGAAACCAAGGGGTTAATGGGAATATAACGCTGTCATTGGCTTTTACTGAACGATTACAATTTGCTAATAAAAGCAGTTGGAGTAGTGTAAGTGGTCGGATTGATGATGATGAGAAATTGGAGCCAATAAATAGCTTTATTGATGCTGCCTCCGTAAACTATACTTTTCCTAATGGGATTGTTTTTAGTATGGGGTTTGAGTATTATGACACGCATACCGGAGGTACGAAGCAAAGCTTTTATCTGGTAGATTCTGGTGTTTCATATACGTGGAAAAGAGTTCGGGTTGCAGTCGACTATAGTAATATACTGAATACGAAAAACTATGTTTATGCTTATTTTGATAACCTCAGTAGCTATTACTCAGAGTATAGAATAAGACCATCATCTATTCTGTTTAGTGCACGATTTAAGATCTATTAGAATTGTCTGTAAATAAATGATCTAAATGATATGAAATATTCACAATTTATAATGAGGGGTTTTATTTTCGTTGACCTTGTTTTGATCAGTTCAGGCTCTTTTGGTCAAATGCAAAGACTTCGATATAATGACGAATTTACTACCTATGATACGGCAAGATATGAGATTACCTATGAGGTTAAAAAGGTGGTTGATCCATCAAAGCTGAATGATGTTGTTGTTGATATACAAAAGCTTCAGATTGGAAAGAGGATGTCGAAGACCTTTAGTTATCTTCAGTTTCAGAATGACTCATTATGCACAATTTTGGAAAAGGGGGATGGCGATTTTCCATCTCCTCCGGTGGGTGCCGATAATAGAGAGATTTTTAAGGATTTTCGTACTGGTGAATTAAGAATTAGAGAACGGGTTGATGGGATTCAGTTTTGTTATGAGGAGAATAAGCCTGAGTTTAATTGGGTGATACAAAACAGGCATAAAGTGATTGCGTCCTACCCTTGCCAGTGTGCCTCTGTTACGTTTAGAGGTCGTCAATATGAGGTGTGGTTTACCACAGCGATACCGGTAAGTGCTGGTCCGTTTAAGTTCGATGGGCTACCGGGGTTAATTCTCGAAGTAGAAGATTCAAAGCATCATTATACTTTTACTTGTATCGGGCTTAAAAAAATGACTACGATCATTCCGATTAGATCTCAAGATTTCCCTTGTACCGCAACCACTAGAGAGGCATTAAGCAAGTTTCAGTTAAAAAGACATAGTAATCCCACTCAGTATTATAATTCTATGGGCGTCACCTATGCCACAAAGAAAGATGGTAAAGTTGTTATAAATCCAAAGAATTTCAGTTGGTCTTATAATCCGATTGAGCTTGAGTAAATTTCCGGTGTGTTATTAAAACATCTGTTGGTTGTGTGGTTTCAAGAATATTTGTAATATTGATGATGGTGCTGTTGAGTGAAGACGTAAGTTATAGTTGGTAGTACCGATTTGTCAGTATGAGAAGACAGTTCTAAAGGGTTAGCCCTTTGTAAATAATGATATTAAGTGTTTAATTAATCGATAAATCAATCAAATTTTTAATCAAATGAAAAAAATACTAATGTTTCTGATGTTTGGGATAATGTCAATAGTTGCTTTTGGTCAGACTGAATATCAGGATGTTGTTTACCTGAAAAATGGAGGTATCATAAGAGGTGTGATTATAGAGCAGGTTCCCGACCAAATCGTTAAAATTGAAACGATTGATAGGTCAGTTTTTGTATACCAGATGAATGATATCGAGAAATTTACGAAAGAACCTATTCAAGGCCTTAAGTGTCTAAAAGCGTTGGAAAATGGACTTAAAAGTGGATATCGATTTTTAGGTGATCTTGGATATCAGGTTGGTGTAGGAGATTATAATTTAGATCGACTCTCTTTAAATATCGTAAATGGATATCAGTTTAATCCCTATATCTATGCAGGTGTTGGCGTGGGATTACGCTATTATACCGATGATAAGAAGGCTGTGATACCTGTTTTTCTAAACTTCAGGACTACTTTTATAGGATCGAAAGTCTCACCGTATTTAGAATTAGCTGGTGGTTTTTCCTATAATGCTACAGATGATTTTGAGAGAGTAGGAGTATATTTACATCCCTCTATTGGTGCGCAATTCTCGCTGACCGATCAATCGAAAATGTATGTGGGCGTTGGATATGAGTTACAGAAGAAGGAGGTGTATTTGTATGATTATTATTACGGATATAAGGAATGGGTTAGCGTAGGTGCCCTATCGTTGAAGGTTGGCTTCTCGCTTTAGAGGTGATTGTTGAATAGATTTGGTTTGAAGAAGAATAATCAAATCATCTGTCATGTAGTTGAGTTGCAGAAGCGTTTTTCAGTATTTGAAATAGGGCTATTTTAAATGGATAGAGTGATGTCTTTGAAATAAACCACTGATATAATGAAAAAACTGTTATTTGTGTCTCTATTTGTTCTTTTTTCTTTGATTTCATATGCTCAGAGTGGGTATATAGATGTAGTATACCTGAAAAATGGAACCATTGTTAAAGGAATGATCATCGAGATGATTCCTAATAAGAGTCTCAAGATAAAGACAGCTGATGAAAAAGTATTTTCTTATGAGATTAATGAGGTTGAAAAGTTTACAAAAGAGCCTTTTGATGAAGAGGCCGGTAGTTTTTCAGATGGTGCCGGTCTAAAGAAAGGTTACACTTTTATTGGTGAACTGGGATATGAATCAAATACGAAGGGAGGAGGAATGGATAGGTTGAGGTTTAATGCAATTAATGCCTATCAGATAAGTCCCTTTTTTTCTGCGGGAGTTGGCCTTGGATTCAGGTATTATTTAGATTTTCCGGAAATGAGGCTATTACCTGTTTTCGTTGATTTAAGAGCCTATTTATCTGATAGATCGATTGCTCCTTATTTTGGGATGTCGGTTGGATATACTTTTTGGGTTAATAGAGAATTTGAGCAAGTTGGGTTGATGGTAAATCCCTCTCTAGGTATTTCATTCAAGGTTTCTGAGGTAGCAAGGATGCATGTCAGCGTGGGATATGAGAATCAGTCCTTTATTTCTTATTATAGTAACGGAGGTAATCTAAGCTTAGGTGTCGGGATCTTGTTTTAACCACTTGGGTCTTAAATTGAATCATACGAAAAGGATGAATATTTAACCACGAAAGGCACGAAAGGCACGAAAATGGCTAGAAGAAGAATTTCGTGTTTTTAGTGTTTTTCGTGGTAAAAAAGGAGAAAAGAAACACGAAAGTCACGAAAACGGCTGGAAGTATTACCCATTTGTAAAGAGAAAATCTGTAGTACACAAATCTGTACTCAATGAAACACAATGGTCTGAACTATCTTCTTTTTGTCTGGATAGCTGCAAAGTGGGTTAAAATTGGTCTTCAAGTAGAGAACATAGATACACATATTACCAAGACACTGTTGAATTACATTTTAGTTTTATAAATTAGCCTTATGGTTTAAAAAATACACGTAATATGCGTATTATGATTGAACGAAAGCAGATAAATAGGTTGAAGATTGTTCTTGCCGAGCAGAATAAAACAAACAAATGGTTGGCAGAGCAGTTGGGGAAAAGCTTAACTACAGTTTCACGGTGGTGTACTAATGAAACGCAACCTGGTATAGAAACCATGATTGAAATAGCAGCGAAACTCGATGTTGATGCCAGAGAACTGATTGTATCAACTAAATGTGAAAAATAAGGTAAACTCAATTTTGTATTAGATGCCCATTTGATACAAATAAATTGTATTACATTTAAGAAAATCCCAAGGGGGGAAGCCCGGTTTTAACCTTAATAATTATGGTTGAATATATAAAAATAGAAGGTTTTAAATCTATAAAACACTTAGAGTTGGAACTTAAGCCAATCAATGTGTTTATTGGAAGCAATGGTGCTGGGAAGAGTAATTTTATCTCGTTCTTCAGGTTACTCCATGCTATATTTAATCTGCGTTTGCAGCGTTTTGTTATTGAAGAAAAGGCTGATAACTTACTTCATTTTGGGAGAAAATTTACTGAACAAATATATGGTAAGCTAATTTTTTCTCGCGATAACAAGTACAACAATGCCTACTGGTTCAGATTGGCTCAGGATTCATCAGGCGGTCTGTTTATTGAAAATGATGCGTCAGGCTATCAGATTGAAAGAACGAATGATGAAATTGGTTATAGGATTTATGCCAATAGTGAAGAGAGTGTTATCCCACGGTCTATAGCTACCAGAGATAGTTATCTTCGTTATTATTTGTCAAATATCCAAATCTATCACTTTCATGACACCTCAGCCACCTCTTTGTTGAGAAGAGGTTGTGATGTTAGGGATAATAGTGTATTGAGATCAGATGGAAGGAATTTGCCTGCTTTTTTATATCTGATGAAGGTTAAACATCCAAAAAAGTTCATGAGGTTGTTTAAGATCATTCAATCAGTTGCTCCCTATATTGATGAGTTCATTTTGGAGCCTGATTCTTTAACGGAAACAGAAATAGAGCTAAGATGGAAAGAAAAAAGTGATGCTGAGTCTAACTTTTCTGCGTACCAGTTTTCCGATGGTACTCTTCGATTTATAGCATTGGCTACGGTGTTAATGCAACCCAATCCTCCCGAGGTAATTGTAATTGATGAACCAGAATTGGGATTACATCCCCAAGCCATTCTGAAGCTAGCAGCTTTAATAGAAGCTACCTCCGCAAGTACCCAACTTATTATATCAACTCAATCAGTTAATTTGGTTAATTGCTTTAAACCTGATGATATTATAACCGTTGATAGAAGCATTAAACAGGAGCAATCTATTTTCAATCGGCTAAGTGGCGATAGCCTCCACCTTTGGTTGCAAGATCATACTCTAGGTGATTTATGGGAACGGAATGTTTTTAATTCAGCTCAACCTTTTTCTAAATGACCAGGATAACTATAATAGGCGAAGGACAAACGGAGCAAGCCTTTTGCACTGAAGTGCTCAGCCCTTTCTTTGCTGAAAAGGAAATATACCTTCACAATTCGGTTATCACTAAATCGAATGGCGGAATTGTAACGTGGCATGCACTCAAAAAAGAGATCATTAACTATTTAAAACATGACTCAAAAGTTATAGTGACCACCCTGATTGATTATTATGGGATAGAAAAGATTCATGAGTTTCCCCATTGGGATGAAGCTCATTCGAAAGTAAGTGTGGAGGAAAGAATGGATGTTCTGGAAAAAGGGATGTTTGAGGATATTGACGAAAACCTTAGATACAGGTTTATTCCCTATATACAACTCCATGAATTTGAAGGACTGCTTTTTTGTAGCAAAGAGGTGTTTGACTTGTGTTTTGACCCAAGCGAATTCAAAGACTATTCCTATTTGCTCAAAACACTTGAATTTGATAATCCGGAATATATAAATGACGGCAGAAGTACAGCGCCATCCAAAAGACTTGAGCGTATAATTAAAGGGTACAAAAAGCCACTTTATGGAACGATGCTTGCCAAAGAGATTGGATTAGGTAACATGAGGGCAAAAGCTCCTCGTTTCGATACATGGATTGATAAGTTGTTGAATTCAAGAGGGGGATAAGACAACGAAAACTTTAGTTTGAACAGAATAGTCTACTAGGAAATTAAAGCAATACAACAACTAGTAATCAATGACATGGATCAGTCTTTGAGCTAACTGACTACGTGGAATAGTAGTAATCTTATTAAATAGATTCTAAATGAATGAATTTAACGAGCTAACAGAAATATTAATTAAGTTTCGGAATGATCGTGATTGGGAGCAGTTTCATAACCCTAAGGATTTGGCTATTGCATTAAGTGTAGAAGCAGGAGAGTTATTGGAGCTATTCTTGTGGAAAGATGCTGATCAAGCCGATATTACTAAGATAAGGGAAGAACTGGCAGATGTACTGGCTTACTCACTTCTTCTGGCTGATAAGTATAAATTGGATATAAGTGAGATTGTCAAGGAAAAAGTTAAGAAGAATGAGGTGAAATACCCGGTTGACAAGGCTTGGGGTAATGCGAAGAAGTATACAGAGTTATAGATTTTATCCTATCTGCGTTTAGTGTTGTGGTATTAAATCAACAGTTAGATTGCTTTTCACTCCTGTGTGGATATTCACGATGGTGCATTTGAGCGATTTCTCGTTTTTGTAGATAGTAAGCACGATGCTTTTCCTGGGTTGTAAAGAGAATTTCTTTGGAGCCCCGTTTGTTTTTGATTCGTTGACAAACTCAAACTGAAAATCACTAAGGTTGGTCAACTCAAAGTACTTAAGATCTGTCTCCTCATCTCCTGTGCGATAATAGGGTGAACCTATTTTGATAGATTCTTTTACAAGTTTTGCTAAGAGTTCTTCTGGCCCTGCGAGTTGATTTTCGAACCATGCCACTGTACGAGCTGCTTTAATAGCCTCTTTGACGCCTTCTAACGAACGTTCTCTTACGAAGAGGAGCGTCATTGGTCTATGAGTTTTCGAGAGATCAAAGAGCTGCTGTATTGGTTCATGAATGTCGGAGTTGGCAAAGACAGCCAAATGGTTTTTGATACACCAATCTAATGCTATAGGGTACCACTCAGTGTAGTTAGCCACCTCAATACCTGAGATCTTCTTGGTGGCAATAAGCTCTTTGTGAATGTCGAAAAGTTTAGTGGTATCGGGTTGTTGGGCTTTCCACCCCGGATGGTTCCAAATCATCAGAGCATCCTGATTAGACACTTCCTGAAAAGCATCTTTCCAATCGGGCTTATCCAGTGCATTGGCATCGGTGATAAAGAGGGCATTGAGGTGACCCGGAGGCATGCTTCTAGTGATCTCTGAGCCTTTGACCAATAAGATATTCTTTTTTTTAGCCTCAA
>JAJTBW010000117.1 GCA_021286705.1 Sphingobacteriia bacterium | reverse complement strand
TACTATGGGACACCCAAAAGAGTGTCCTTGTGTTTTTAGATTATTGTTTATCAGTACAATACAAAACATGCTCAATAAAAGTGTCGAAGTCAGGAGATTAACAGACCGACCCTACTGCAAAGCAGTCTTAACGCAAAGTTACAAAACAGGGGCAAACTTAACTAATATAACATCTCATCGAATATCTCCTCGCACATCTACACTTCTTGTGAGTCTATCAATGTTACCTCATAACGATAAACGCCATAAACGTGAGTTCATTTTATCACGACAATACATTTTTACAACTATTACTGATAGAAACCCTAAGGCAGATTCAGAAAAATAAAATATTTTTGCGTAATAGGAGTTATTATACAGACCCAGTGGGTCAAATAAGCCCTACACACTGTTTGATTACGTTGAAATTAACGTGGTACCATTGAAAACAAAGCATCGAATTCTAGTTATTCCGACCATTCTTATCATGAGCCTGCTCTTGGTGGCCGGATGTTCCAATAAGAAAAACTCTTTTACCAGAAGAGTATATAACAACCTAACTGCTCACTATAACACTTGGTGGAACGGAAATGAAGCTCTTAAAGAGGGGTATGCCACTATAGAAAAGAATACACCCGACAACTATACCCAGATATTACCTGTCTTTGTAACTCCTTCAAAGAAAGAAACAGCATCTGTTGGGGCTAAGGCTGAAAGAGCAATCGAAAAAGGATCAAAAGTCATTCAACGTAACTCTATGTATTTCGGAAAGAAAGAATACAACCGATGGATTGACGATAGCTATTTTATGATAGGTAAAGCCTATTTCTTAAAACAAGATTTCCGTAGTGCTCGCTATACATTTGAGTTTATACTCAATAAATACAAAAACAGCGATATTACCTGGGAGGTGCTGATCTGGTTAGCTCATACCAACAACCAACTGGAACAATTCAGTAAATCAGCTACCGATCTGGAAAGAGTAAAAGTACAGATTAACAAAGGAATCCTCCCCCGACGCCTCATGGTTCTATTTAATAAAGTCTATGCAGAACATTACATGATGCAAAAGATGTATGATAATGCGGTTCCTCACTTATTAAATGCAAAAACTCAAAGCCATAGTAAAGACGAAAGAAATCGTATTAGATTTATTCTTGGCCAGATCTACATGACCAAAGGCGACTTAAACCAAGCCACTGCCTATTTCAAAGAGGTTGTCAGACACTCCCCTTCTTATCAATTAGAATTCAACTCACGTATCAACATTGCTAAGTGCTACGATGCTTCTAAAGGCAATTCTAAAGAGATCATTGCAACTCTGACTAAGATGACCGAAGATGCCAAGAATGTTGATTACCTTGACCAGATCTATTATGCAATCGCAGAGGTACAATTCAAAGACAAGGACACTATTGCAGGGATGGGTAGTCTAAAACTATCTGTTGCTAAGAGTAAAACAAATACCTTCCAAAGAGCTCTCTCTGCTGTTACACTAGCTGACCTTTTCTTCAAAAAGCCTAATTACCCCTTAGCTCGTGCCTATTATGATACCACGCTTGCAGCCACTTCAAAAGAGGATAAAACCTACAAACTTCTGGAGGAAAAGACGAAGGTTCTTGGCCAATTAGTGACAAATCTTGAAGTAATTACAACTCAGGATAGCCTTCAGAGGATCGCAAAGATGCCCGAAGCTGAAAGGATGAACGTCATTCAAGGGATTATTGCAAAAATCGTTGAGGAGGAGAAAAAGAAGCAAGAAGAGGAACTTGCTCGTCAAAACGATATGGCCATGAGTGGTCAAAACCTCGGTGGTTTTAAAGACCCAACCAGTACTACTGGAGGATGGTACTTCTATAATCCCGCTGCGATGAGCCAGGGATTTAGCGAGTTTAACCGCAAATGGGGAAGACGTCGTCTGGAAGACTTATGGAGGTTAAGCAATAAGGAGATGACGTCGGTTACTGAAGTTACGGCCTCTAATCAGGGCAATCCTGACCAACCCGGTAATCAGCCTAATGATAGTATCGGGGGCAAACAAGGAAAAGGAGATGGAAAAGGCAAGCCTGCCAATGACCCACATTCCCCAGATATGTATCTCTCTAAACTACCATTGACTCCGGAAGCAATGGAGAAATCAGATAAACTTATCATCGAGGCTCTTTATCAGGCAGCCTTTATCTACAGAGAAGGCCTTAAAGATTCCGTCAACTCGCTATCCACTTTTAACGACCTCGTTACTCGTTACCCCGATACCACTCTTAACAATCACTACCTCTTATCATGCTACATGTTGGCCACGGGGTATCCAAAAATTGGTAAAGATCAAGAAGGACTGGTCTATAAAAACCTCATTCTTCAAAACTATCCCAATTCTGACTACGCTTTTATTCTTAGAGATCCCGAGTATATCAAAGAAATGGAAGCCAAAGAGAAACAGGCAGAGACCCTTTACGAAAGCACCTATAATGCTTTTAAGGCTAAACAATATTATGTTGTAATAATGAATAGCGACCAGATCATTCAACAAGACCCCAAAAACCCTCTAGTCCCCCGCTTTGAACTTTTAAAGGCACTTTCATCCGGGAAATTAGAGACAAATGACTCGCTAGCTGTACACCTACAACGCATTGCAAGAAAATACCCCAGAGATCCAATTGCTAAAGAGGCTATGACAATCTTGGAGAAACTCGGCAAACTTGATCCCGATGCACTGAAAGCAGGCGGAATTGTTATTGGTGACCCTAAACAAGCTCCTGATTCAACCGTAGCAAATTCGCCATACAAATTCAATGCAAATAGTGAGCACTACATGCTTATTATTGTTAATCCTTCAGAGATTGAAGTTAACGCGCTTAAAATTAGATTGTCTGACCAAAACAGCCGTGCTTTTACCAGTGAGAACCTCACCGTTTCAAGTGTACTCTACGGAACTACACAAGAAATAATTAACATTGGTCGATTCAAATCATCTGACAAAGCGATGCTATATTTCGAGACCATTGAAAACACTCCGTACATAACAGGCATGTTTGAAGGCAAAAAAGTTTCCAGAATGGTCATTTCAAGTGAAAACTATCCTCTCTTCTATAGAACAGGTGATATTGATAGTTATATGAAGTTCTTCGAGAAAAACTATCAAAAAAAACCTGCAAAAAACTAACATCTACTCAACGAACACTGATTAGCTCTAATCTAAACTGAATCAAGGAAATGTCAAAAACCACACTCCCAGAAGCACCCATCATCAACACATTCGGCGTAGGCACCGAAATTGAAGGAGAAATAAACACTAATGGAGACCTGAGAATCGATGGTCAGCTCAAAGGCAAATTGACCTGCAAAGGAAAACTTGTCATCGGCCCTACCGGCATTGTAGAAGGCGAGATCGAATGTCGAAATGGTGACTTCTCAGGTGTAGTCAAAGCAACAATCAATGTAACAGAACTTTTAGTTCTGAAAGGAACTGTTAAAGTAACGGGAGATATTACAGTAGGAAAGATTGCCATTGAGCCCGGAGCCACCTACAATGGCAAATGTACTATGGTGCTGCCGACACCAACGAATGGAAAATAAAGACAAACAGCCTTTAAAAGATTACGCCCGCTACTCCTCTCTTGGATTTCAAATGCTGGCCATTATTCTCCTGATGACTTTTCTGGGAATAAAGGCCGATCGTTGGCTTACCCTCAAATTCCCAATCTTTACCGTTGTTGGGTCTCTAGCCGGGGTAGGTATGGCACTCTATTTTGCAATTAAAGACCTTTTAAAAAAATAAGATCTATGCCTTCTCAAATCACAAACCTATTTACCAGGTATCTCTTTATTCTTTCTATCGCATTAGCTGGTATTACCATCACACTCATGTTTACACTGCCTACAGGCATTATCTCTCCTGCTGCTCCATTCGCACTGGCTTTGATCATGGTATTTACCCTTGTAATGCACAAGTTTCTCATTAAAGGAATGGATGGTAAACCTAACCGCTTCATTAATCGCTTTATTGGAGCAACCGGACTCAAACTTTTATCTTATCTTATCATTATCACATTATACGCCCTCTTGAACAAACCCGATGCTGTACCGTTTATAGTGATATTCCTGATCTATTACATCTGCTTCAGTATCCTTGAGATTACACAATTACTTAAGGCACTTAAGCGCAACAGCAATCCTTAAGACATGATCTATATTACCCGACGTGAACGATTTAATGCAGCACATCGCCTCTTTAGAGAAGACTTTACAGATGAAGAAAATCTAGCAATTTTCGGTAAATGCTCAAACCCCAACTGGCATGGGCACAATTACCAACTCTTTGTTACCATCAAAGGAGAGGTTAATCCCGAAACAGGTTTTCTAGTCAACCTTAAAACGTTAAGTGCTATTATTAAATCTAGGGTAATTGATAAAGTAGACCATAAAAACATTAACCTGGACGTGAGTTTTATGAATGGAGAGTTTGCCTCCACAGAGATGTTAGCCATAACTATCTGGAATGAACTCTTTGACGAAGTTGAAAAGCTAGGTGCAACACTTCACAAAATCAGATTAGAAGAATCAGAGAATAACTCTGTTGAGTATTATGGGTAAAGGTGATTTATATCTTATAAATATCAAGCAAAATGTCAGATAATAAATATATCCGCGAGGTTATTGATGATAACTCGCTCGAAGGATACAAAAAGATGGATATCTACAACTATGAAACCATAGATAAGCTATCATACCACTACAAGGAGATTCTTAAACTAATAGGCGAAGACGCTGAACGCGAAGGCCTTTTAGACACTCCTAAAAGAGTCGCTAAATCAATCCAGTTCCTGACGCATGGATATGATCTCGATCCTGAAGCTATTTTAATGTCAGCCCGCTTCAAGGAGGACTATAAACAGATGGTCATTGTTAAAGATATCGAGATCTACTCACTCTGTGAGCATCATATGATCCCATTCATCGGGAAAGCTCATGTAGCCTATATACCTAATGGCTATATCACAGGATTAAGCAAAATAGCCAGAGTTGTTGATGCCTTTGCCAGAAGACTGCAAGTTCAGGAAAGACTAACAACACAGATCAAAGATGCTATTCAAAACACCCTTAATCCTTTAGGTGTAGCAGTGGTTATTGAGGCAAAGCATCTCTGCATGGCAATGAGAGGTGTTCAAAAACAAAACTCATATACTACAACAAGCGATTTTACCGGGGCATTCACAAGAAAAGAAACCAGAGAAGAATTCATACACCTCATTGGCTCTAAACTTGCATAATTTTGGTTAAAAAGGATTAAAATTTGAATAAATCTCAAGAAATCGCACGATTTTTGAATACAATCATCAAAATAAAAGCTGAAATCTATGTTTGATCAGAATCAAAATTCTTATTTGGGATACCGTGGAGCTGAACGTGAAGTAGCTCAAACAAGTAAGACCTTTATGTCAGGAGTGTTTTCGTGGATGGCTATTGCCCTCGCCATTTCTGCATTCACTGCATTCCTTTTCGCCTCTAGCCCAAGTTTTATGGGCATGCTGATCTCGCCAACAGGTGGAATGAGTATTATGGGCTGGATAGTAATGCTTGCACCAATCGGCTTTGTATTACTTATGTCGGCACGCTTTGAAAAGATGAGTTCGGGTAACCTCGCAATCATGTTCGGATTATACGCCGTTCTAATGGGTGCCAGCTTAAGTTTTATCTTTTTAATCTACACCTTTGGGTCAATCGCAAAAACCTTTGTCATTGCCGCTGGTATGTTTGGATTGATGGCTATAGTTGGTTATACTACAAAAACCGATCTTACCAAGTTTGGTCAGCTCATGTTGATGGCTTTAATTGGAATTATCATCGCTTCACTAGTCAATATGTTTATGGGAAGTCCTATGATTGACTATGTCATTTCTATAATTGGGGTAATGGTTTTCACCGGCTTAACTGCTTATGATGTCCAGAAACTCAAGAACATAGGCGCATCAGGAATGGTAAGCGGAGAAATGGCAAAGAAAGTAACCATAATGGGCGCACTCACCCTATATCTTGACTTTATCAATTTATTCCTATTTTTGCTGCGCCTTTTCGGTAACCGCAGAGATTAAGGATTATAAACTCTATATCCTTAGAGTTCGCAAACCGGAATGGACTACCGTTCCGGTTTATTTTTTTCCGGAACTTAAAGCATAAACGTAATACTAATTCTATGAAAGCTTATGTTTTTCCAGGGCAGGGTGCCCAATATGTAGGAATGGGAAAAGACTTATATGAAAAGTCGGCACAGGCTCGCGAACTTTTTGAAAAGGCCAATGCTATCCTCGGTTTTAGAATCACCGACCTAATGTTTGATGGCACAGAAGAAGACCTTCGTCAGACTCGCGTTACCCAGCCCGCTGTTTTCCTACATTCTGTAATCCTCGCTCGTGTTCTTGGAGATGAATTCAAACCTGACATGGTGGCTGGCCACTCTCTTGGAGAATTCTCTGCATTGGTTGCTAATAAAGTGCTTGCTTTCGAAGATGGGCTAAAGCTAGTTTACGCTCGCGCTCAGGCTATGCAGAAAGCCTGTGAGATCCAACCATCCACAATGGCGGCAATCCTTGGTCTTGACGATGAATCAGTTGAACGTATCTGCAAATCAATTCAGGGAGAAGTTGTCGTACCTGCAAACTACAACAGCCCCGGCCAATTAGTTATATCAGGCTCTATTGCCGGTATAGACCTCGCTTGCGAAAAACTCAAAGAAGCTGGTGCTAAAAGAGCCTTGGTTCTAAAAGTAGGTGGCGCTTTCCACTCTCCTTTAATGGAACCAGCTAGACTAGAACTGGCAGAGGCTATCAATAACACCAAATTCACGAAAGGCATTTGTCCCGTCTACCAAAATGTAACTGCTCAACCGGTCACCGATCCTGAAATCATTAAAGTAAATCTTATCTCTCAACTCACTGCTCCTGTCAGATGGACTCAAATCATGCAGAATATGATTGCCGATGGAGCTAAGAACTTTATTGAATTAGGCCCCGGTAACGTACTTCAAGGTCTGGTGAAAAAGGTGAATAAAGACATCGAAGCTGTCAGTTTCCAATCTCTTTAATTGACAAGATTTAGCATTTTCGATTCTTCGAAAACTAAACATTAATAACAGAGCCGTCATCGAATCTCGAGAACGGCTCTGTTTCTTTATCCCTTAAAACATAGGATCACACCACTTGCTAATCCCATCGTAAAGAGCGTTAAACTAGCAACAGACTAGTCGTGCCAAATCGGTGTTGTTGTCGGAGGACCTGCCACTGTGACTGACAAAGAGGCAGTATTACTGCAATGACTATTCGACTCCAGAACTGAGATTACTCCTGTACCGATACCACTCCATGTCACGGTGATAGAGGCCGTATTTTGTCCGGAAACTAACATCGCATTTCCCGGGAGTGTCCATGAATAGGTATTACCCGATACGCTAGTGGTTGAATAAATCTCAGCAGCATTCAAACATAACCCATTCAAGCCACTCACTACCGGTGTTGGCTTATCCCATACGGTAACTGCCAACGATGAGGAGGCAGAACAACCCGATTTAGTAACAGTAAGGCCAAGTGATATACTGCCTGGCGTGCCCCATGTCACTGATATCTGGTTTGTTCCAGAACCAGAATTTAATGTCGCACCGGCAGGAACTGTCCAAACATAGGTAGCTCCAGTTAAATTAGAGGCACTATACATCTCTGTTCCATCTTCACAAAGACTCTGTACACCTGTAATGGTAGCTGATGGAACTGCATTTACGGTTACTACCACCTGTTTTTCGGCACCAACGCAACCAGCCTGATTCGTTTCTACAACCTTAAGGGTATAAACTCCAGCGGTTCCCCAGGTAACCTGAGCTGAATTTCCGGTGCCTGTCACAGAAACGCCAGCAACTGAAGGGGTCACTGTCCAGTTATAGGTGGAGCCTACGGTAGCATCAACATGATAGTTTTTTATATTGCCAACACATACACTTTGCGTTGGATCCTGATTTTCTGCTGAGGCAAACAACACAGCAAACAGGAAAAGAATCATTAACTTTAATCTCATCGTTGTTTTCTTTTAAAATGCTTTAATATTATTTTCTTGATGTATGATTGATCGTTCGGGACCTAATTCAATATGGTTATAAATCTTGTATCCATGTATTACACTCATCAGTAGACCTTGTATAATAATAGATTTTATCTTCAATCTTCTATCCAGATTAGACTGGTATTGGGTAGTTCTCGTAGAATTACAGCAGTAGCATATGATGATTGATTATAGGCTCTGCCACGGGCAAGATTAGCTACACCCCTTTGATCATCACTAAATCGGAAAGGTATAACTTTGTAATAATAGGAGTAACCACAATCCAAGGTACTGTTATCAGTAAATACCAGGTTTGAAGAACCATTAATTACAGCAACTACCAGTGTTGATCCAATTAAACCACCAGCAGAATAACTCTGTCCATCAACTGGATCTGAAAATAGACCATCTGAAGACCTCAGAATAAGATAACCTGTAGTATTATCTGTAGGATAACCATCCTGACAACTATTCCACGAAAGAGAGAACTGAGTATAATTGCTATTTGGTGTTACAATTAAAGTAGGGGTTACCCACCCTGGTTCTCGTAGACTACGCCAAAAATTGCTGTTTGAATTAGGAGCAGATGCTCTGACATTGGGTAATCCGAAAGTACCATAGCTACGAGTTGTATAAATTGAGTCTGATTGAGGCAATAGTGTGCCATACTCATCAAGCGATGAACCAGGAGAAACAGATATAGTCATATTCGAGGATAGCCCTCCTGACACTTTATAATTCAAACGAGGGTTGGGGGTAGAAACCCAACTACCCGTAGGATTTGATTTATTATGCCCCAACGCATGAACATGGTTAGACGAGGCATCTAGTATCTGAATCAAATCAGCATCTTTAGCAATAACCAATGATGCACTATTTATTGAAGAACTTCCATCGTACGAAAAGGTGGTCACATCATCGGCTGCAACTTCTAGATATCCGTCAGATTTATCTTTATCAGCAATAAAGGGCGAAGGAGTACGAGTCCAGACAACGATAACCGTCCCGGCTCTCAGATGTTGCCAAAGGGCAATATTTTTAAAGATCACAGGTGGTTGCCAATCATCTTGATCTTTGTTATTATCTCTCAACCGATAGTTAACCATAGAGAGATTATCATGAGTAACCAGCAACTCAATCCACTCTTCTGAAGGTGAAGATGGGGCGTTAAAATACTCAGAAACAACAATTGCCGGGCTCTGTCCATTTGTCTCAGATGAAAGTAATATCTCCATCAAGACTAAAAAGAAAAGCCACCATTTCTTTACAGAACCCATAAAACCAGTTAGTGAGGAATAATTGAGCGGCAAAGATAGTGAGCTAGTGTTAACCAAACATCAACATTCCTTAAATATACACCAATCAAAAAACCGATAGAATTATAACAATTCTATCGGCTCATAGTGCAATTTAAAATTATAAGACTAAAATTGAAAACAGAGTACTCTTATTCCAACCTTAGACCCTGTATTATCTCTTAGTATACTGTTGTTCATAATACTTTAAATAGTCTCCTGATGTTACCTGCTCAAGCCAATCATGGTTATTCAGGTACCAATCAATGGTTTTTTCAATACCCTCTTCAAACTGTAAAGAGGGCTTCCAGCCAAGTTCACGTTGAAGTTTTGAAGAATCAATGGCATATCGAAGATCATGTCCAGCACGATCTTTAACATAGGTAATCAACTTCTCACTCTCCCCTTCAGGCCTGTTTAATTTCTTATCCATAACCTTACACATCACCTTAATCAGGTCGATGTTTTTCCACTCATTGTGACCACCAATATTATAAGTATCACCGTCTAATCCATTATGATAGATAACATCAATAGCACGGGCATGATCCTCAACCCAAAGCCAGTCACGTACATTTTCACCCTTTCCATAAACTGGCAATGGCTTATTGTTTCTAATGTTATTAATGAATAGAGGTATTAGCTTTTCCGGAAATTGAAAGGACCCATAGTTGTTTGAACAGTTGGAAACCACAACCGGCAAACCATAAGTATCATGATATGCCCTAACGAAATGGTCTGAACTGGCCTTTGATGCACTATATGGACTATGTGGATCGTAGGAGGTCTCTTCAGTGAATAGCCCATTCTCGCCAAGTGTTCCATATACCTCGTCTGTCGAAATATGGTAAAATCTCTTCCCCTCGTAATTATCTTTCCAAATATTACGAGCAGCATTAAGCAGGTTTACAGTACCAACAACGTTTGTCAAAACAAACTCCAATGGATTTGCTATGCTTCGATCTACATGAGACTCAGCCGCCAGGTGAATTACCCCATCAAACTGATATTTTGCAAAAAGATCTATTAAGAAGTTAGAATCAGTGATATCTCCTTTAACGAAAGAGTAGTTCGACTTAACTTCAATATCCTTAAGATTTGCGAGATTGCCCGCATAGGTCAACTTATCGAGATTAACAATCTGGTAATCGGGGTATTTATTTACAAAAAGTCTTACAACATGCGAGCCAATAAATCCGGCTCCACCCGTAATTAAAATAGTTCTCTTCATCGTTGAATGCTGTTTCTTATTTGTAAGATTGAATTAAACAAATATACAATTTATCAAGGCTAAAGAATGTAAATTAAAAACCAACAATTACCTTTTTTGAAACAGGAGAACCATTGTTAGGGATTATTCTAACGATTACCACTCCGGGTGCCTTATGAAAACGAGCCAACTCAACACTGATGATTGATTGTTGTGGTTCTACTACCTTTCTGTCTATAACCCGTCCATCAATCGACAAACATTCTGCGACCACCGACTGAGGACTGGCCAGACTAAACTTTGCGATAATGGGTCCATCATGATGCTGTTCAACCTCAAAATCACTAACCACATTGTTTTGAGCGATGCCAGTAATAGTTGAGACCTTTAGCTTCAATGAAACAGGCATGTGATCAGAGTTGTTGTAGAGTGAGAGTAATACCTCCGAAGGGACAGTGGTATTCATTGGATTATCAAGCAACGATCTGTTAAAATGCAGTCCATCTTGTCCAATAGTGCGATATGACCCTGGTATGTATTTTACTTTTTCTGATCCATCAATAATTGGTGATGTAGCCAAGATGAAATCAAATCGATCATCGCCACCTCCTGATGAGAAACAGCCTCCATCAGTGTGGGTAGATTGAGAATGAACATCAGTAAATGATGAATTATTCGACCAATCGCCAACCCTGTCAATCGGATCATGAAACGCCCAATCAGGGGCAAAAGCGGTCGTAAGTTTCTTCCATGCTCCCTCATAACTTCCATAGAGGTTAAAATCGCCCATAATAAGGTAGTTCGCAGGAGTATACTGGTTTCGTAACGTAGAGAGCGCATTTTGTACCATTGTCTCTCTGTCCAGTTCATTATAATATCCAGTACCAGCTTTTAGATGAGCAACGATACAATTAACCCAGATAGTGTCCCCTGACAATAGCGCATCATTTCTATAATACAATTGAAAAAGATCAATATCTCTAACAGAATTCTGCAAGACCTTAACCCTTTTCAAAGCTAACTTATCACCATTATAGTAAAGCATATTCACCAATGACGAACCGGCAGTATTGGCAATGACACCACGTTTATACTTTGTAACACCATCAACATTTAGACAATTATCAAGTACCTCATTATGGTATTTCTGCCATTGAGCCATCTCAACCACAGTAAAGATATCCGGCTTAATGTAATTCACAATTGTTTTTATATACCCATCCTTAAGCGAAGGGTTATTTTCATTTTCAGGGCAATAACTGGTGAAATTACCATAGTTTAACAGGTTATACTGTAGAACAGTCAGAGTATCCTGACTGTAGAGAGCTGCTGGAAACAGGAGCCAGCTCAAGATTAAAAGTAAGTTCTTATTCATAAAAAAGCCCCGCTCTAATGCGGGGCACAAATCTATAAAAAGTACATGGATTGGTTGTTTCAGTCAAGAAAATAACAGACCAATACCATCATAATTATGCTTTTCCGTATGCTTATTTTGAGTTTCTTTTCTCCTGTAATCTCAATTCCCACTTCCATGCTGAAAGCGTCATCTCATCAAGAGTAAGAGCAGCCTTCCATCCTAGCTCTTCATTGGCGAAAGTAGTATCGGCCCAGACCTGTTCTACATCACCAGGACGACGATCAACCAGTTTATAATTCAATTTCTCACCAGTAACCTTCTCAAAAGAGTTAATAACCTCAAGAACAGAGAATCCATTTCCAGTTCCAAGATTAAAAACTTCAAAGTTGGACTTACCCTTACCTTTTGTCATACGGTCAACTGCTATCACATGAGCTTTAGCTAAATCTACAACGTGAATGTAATCGCGAATAGCCGTTCCATCAGGAGTATTATAGTCAGAGCCAAAGACACTCAACTGTTGACGTAAACCTATAGCGGTCTGTGTAATGAAAGGAATTAAATTGTTAGGAACCCCAAGTGGTAACTCACCAATTAACGCGGTAGGATGTGCACCAATAGGATTAAAATAGCGAAGTGCAATAACATTTAGACCAGCATATGCATTAACACTATCCTTTAAAATCTCCTCGCTAATCTGCTTCGTATTTCCATAAGGAGAAAATGCAGCCTGAACAGGAGAATCCTCTCTAACTGGTAACACCTCCGGCTGACCATATACGGTACATGAACTAGAGAACACAAGATTCGAAATATTGTATTTTCTCATTCCATCAATGGTATTCATCAATGACTGCAAATTATTCCTGTAATAGATCATCGGATTAGCAACCGACTCACCTACGGCTTTATAAGCAGCAAAATGGATGATCCCATCAATATTAGGATATTTCGCAAACAAGGCATCAGTTTTTGATTGATCACATAAATCAAGCTCTTCAAAAGCAGGTCTAATGCCTGAAATAAGAGCAATCTGATCAACAACTTCACGCTCTGAATTTGATAGATTATCAACAATAATCACCTCATGGCCTTGAGCCTGAAGTTCCACCACTGTATGTGACCCAATGTAACCTGTTCCGCCTGTAACTAAAATCTTCATGTGTTGCTCTTTGTTTATTGATTACCCCTTAAAACGATATACTGAGTGATTTATTCTATATCACCCGATAACAAGGTATTCCTCTTGTTTGTTTCAAGTTGTGTTTATTTTACACAAAGATATAAAACTGAAGTAACTATATACAATGAAACAATCCAGCAATTTTCGACATATTTCGTTTGACCCTTTAATAATCAAATAAAATTGTCTTCGACTTCGCTCAGGCAACGACCTGGCACTTGAGCGAAGTCTAAACCACTGTATTCCAGTTCCTCTATTGTTCCTCTCCTATTCCCCTCCTGTTCCCCTCTTATGCCTCTCCCTATCCTCTCCCTATCCTCTCCCTATCCTCTCCCTAT
>JAJTBW010000309.1 GCA_021286705.1 Sphingobacteriia bacterium | reverse complement strand
TCCTCTCCCTATCCTCTCCCTATCCTCTCCCTACCCTCTCCCTACCCTCTCCCTATAAACTCGTGTAAGATAGGAACTATATAGGTAGAGGATCGGGAGAGGATATTGAGGGGATATTGAGGAGATGTTGAGGAGATGTTGAAGATCATTTAAACCACGAAAGGCACGAAAACTGCTAGATGAAGAATTTCGTGTTTTTAGTGTTTTTCGGGGTAAAAGTAATCTGCGATTCAAAATTCAAAGATTAGCTACCCGAGTAGTTAAGAAAGCGCAAAGACGTTTTACTTAAACCTAAAGTTTCCAATTGTAGGTTTTAGTGATTGAGGTAAATTTAACTAAGAAAGACCGTATGTTCAGGAAGTTTACCGATCATTTTATTGTAGACAAATGATAAAGTAAGGGCATCAACTCACGATAATAGCAGGAATCACAAATTTTTCATAGTTTTTTTCTTTAAATAGCTTATAAATCCTGCTTTTTAGTTACTTTGCAAAAAAATTTATAAAGAATGAAATCTTGGATAAATCAGCGAAGACTCAGTTTTAAGTATGCCATTAATGGCATCAGACTGATGATGAAGCAGACCAACTTCAGGATTCATATTATAGTTTTTTCTTTAGTTGTTGTACTGGCTACCTATTTGCAAATCAGCTCAAATGATTGGGTGTTGATTCTTATAGTCAGCGGATTAGTTTTCGTTGCCGAAGGGATAAACACCGCCATTGAATCATTGACTGATCTTGTTACAATGGAAAAGAACAAGAAGGCAGGCAACACAAAGGATATAGCTGCAGGAGCAGTACTCATAGCAGCACTAATATCAATAACAACAGGTTTAATCATTTTCAGTAAGTACATTCTCTGACTAGAGTAACTGATTCTATGGCTAGTATATTAATTGCAGATAGTGGCAGCACTAAAACAGACTGGTTTTTCAAAGGAGAAGACGGAGAAGTCATTTCATTTAAGAGTGCTGGACTAAATCCCTATTTTTACACTCCTGATGAACTTTCGTCAGAGATCAATCATGCGATACCTTCAAAAATAGACAGAAAAACTAAAGTTGAGGTAACATTTTATGGTTCTGGATGTAGCTCTTCCGAACGTCAGGGTGAGATTAGTGAGGCCATTAAGAATGCATTCCCAAATGCAGAAACAGAGGTATACAGTGATTTAATGGCTGCTGCAAGATGTTCTTTAGGAAGAGAAAAAGGAATGGTAGTTATCATCGGTACCGGGTCTAATGTTGCCCTCTTTGATGGAGAGCGGATAACAGACACCATTCAGTCACTCGGCTATATGTTTGGAGATGAAGCCTCAGGAGCATGGTTCGGGAAGGCGCTAATGACCGATTTTCTTACCGGCAAGATGCCAAAACAGGTATCAGAACATTTTGCTGATTGGCATAAACTCACGTTTGAACAAATACTGGAGAAAACATATAGAAACAATCAGCCATCACGATTTCTTGCATCTATGGTACCATTTATGAATCTTCATTTAAGTAATGATTATGTTTCTTCACTACTAACCCAAGGGTTTGAAGCTTTCTTTAATGCAATGGCCTCTCAATTACCAACCCAGAATGGAGAAGTGATAGGTGCTGTAGGGTCAATTGCTTATCACTTTAAGCCATTTTTGGAGAAATCAGCCAAAACAAGAGGTTTTAAACTAAGTACTGTTACAAACACTCCCATTGAAGGGTTGAAATCATTCCATCGACTTTGTGAATAACAACTTCACTTCATGCTGAAAATGGTTCTTTAAGTTTTAGCCCTAACAACGCTAACCCAGCACTATTTTTCAAAAGATTACACTTCATGAACAAAAGAAGTGTCGTTAACCTATCCTTACTTTGCACATTTAAAGAAAAGAGCTACAACTAACAAAAATAAGCAGCCCTAAATCGTAACTTAAGACTATAGGGGACTTCCAAAATTTAATTCATTGTTATTCAGGTAATTATTTGTATATTTG
>JAJTBW010000116.1 GCA_021286705.1 Sphingobacteriia bacterium | reverse complement strand
CCGAAATTCATTATCTCACTAAAACAGCTGGAGCCGACTTGCTCAAATACAACCCATACATTGACAGATTATTTACTGTTAACAAATCACCTTCGGAATTGAAAAACGAACTTCTAATCGAGAATTATGATTACGTTATCGATTTACAGAAGAACTTTCGAACTCGCACCCTCAGATTTAATTTCTTAAAAAACTCTTCATCGTTTCCTAAACTTAATATTGAAAAGTGGATATTAGTCAACTTTAAAATCGACTTTTTACCTAAAATCCATGTAGTCGATCGATATTTCAAGGCGCTTAAACCGCTTGGAGTTACCAATGATGGGTTACCTTGTGATGTTTTCACCTCTGAACTGGAGATAAATGAGGCTAACCTGATCTCTACACCATTTAGATACGGTAATGTAATGGTGATTGGCTCAATGCATAACACTAAACAGATACCTGTTGAATTAAGCGCCAAAATAATCAATCATAACCCCGGAAACTGGCTTCTCCTTGGGGGTAAGAGTGATCGTATAAAAGCAGAACAAATTGCCTCGCTCTGTAGCCAGAACATTACTAATGCATGTGGATTGCTGTCTTTTAATGGTTCTATTGAAGCTATGCGGAATGCTAACGCTGTCGTAACGCCGGATACTGGCCTTATGCATGCTGCGGCTGCTCTGGGTAAAAGAATCTTTTCGGTCTGGGGTAATACCGTTCCAAGCTTCGGAATGTATCCTTACATGCCTACACTGCCAGATAATTATAAGATTATTGAAGTAAATGACCTTAAATGTAGGCCATGCAGCAAGATTGGTCACGATGCTTGTCCGAAAAAACACTTTAACTGCATGAACCTTATTGATGTATCAGAGATTTCCATCAATCAGAAATGACGAGATAATCTAATTCGCTAGGCTGTTGCCTTCCAAATTTCTCCTGCCAGCCCCAAACATCCATGCTTCCAATTCTCTGATATTCAACATCTCTAAAGCATCCCTCTTATATCCCTCTTATATCTCTCTTATGACTCTCTTATGTTCTCTTATGTTTTCTTATGTCAACTTCTCCTCAACATCCTCTAAATATCCCCTCTACATCCTCTACCTATATAGTCCCTATCTTACACGAGTTTATAGGGAGAGGATAGGGAGAGGATAGGGAGAGGATAGGGAGAGGCATAAGAGCTAGAGTCGAGGAGAACAAGAGCTGCGTCGAGAAGAACAGGCGGGATATAAAGAATACTGTGGTTTCGACTCCACTCAATCACCGGGTCGCTGCCTGAGCGGAGTCGAAGACAAAGAAGCGAAGAGGCTGGGAGGTGAGGAGGCAGAGAAGGATTTTCTTATAAAGCGTTTTGGCCTTTTATTTGGGTTCTCCTGTGACGAAGTCAGGAGTTCATTCTTTCAAACTATCGCTGGAAGACTAATTTGACAAACGAGAATTAAGGAATGGCATACAACAAAACGCCCCGAAATTCGGGGCGTTTCTTTTAAATAGATAAACCTTAAAAAACTCCGTTGTTTAACCACATTTTGAATACCCACAGTTGCGACAAACAAGGCAACCTTCCTGATAATGTAAAGAATCAGGTGTCTTACAATTGGGGCATAGACTCTTTTCGGGCTTTGCTCCATCAGGGATAAATTTCTTCAGAGCACGCTCAACACCAGTCTTCCAGGTATTAATAGAATCAGAATCGAGGCTCAACTTTCCAATTAAATCAACAACATTTGTTAATGGCATTCCATGCCTTAAAATACCAGAGATTAGCTTGGCATAGTTCCAATACGATATATCAAACATCCTTGATAAGCCTTCCATGGTGGTTTTATAGCCCTCTTTATCCATGAACTGAAAATCATAACGAGACCGCCCATCCTCAGTTCTATTCTTTATAACCCATCCTTTGCTTACCCACCGTGGAGCATAGAAACCCTCCTCCTTACCAGTAAAGATCTCATATGGTCTCCCTTCATACAGGCCAACAACGGCAACCCATTTCTCATAGTCATTCTGGAAACGAATAACTTCAGCCTCAAGAACCTTCGGACGCGGTGGCGCATTGGTCTCCTTAATACTGGGTTTTTCCTCCTTTTTATCATTTGAAATCAAGACACCTGAACGAGACCCATCACGATAAACAGTCATTCCTTTGCAACCAACTTCCCAAGCAGTTTGATAGATATCACTAATTAGCTCCTGTTTTGTTTCATTTGGAACATTCACGGTAACACTAATTGAATGATCCACCCATTTCTGAACAGCTCCCTGCATTTTTACCTTCGCTACCCAATCTACATCATTAGCTGTTGCCTTATAATATGGCGACTGCTCAATAATTGGCTGTAACTGCTCATCTGACCATGAGGTAACCTCCTCTGGATTGTATCCATTGGCTTTTAAGTAATCTAAGAACCGTGGGTGAAAAACATTATACTCCTGCCAGGCATCTCCAACTTCATCAATAAAAGAGACTATTACATTTTTATCATTAGGATTAACTTTACGTCTTCTCTTATAGTTAATCATAAAGACAGGCTCAATGCCCGATGTAGTCTGAGTAAGAATACTAACAGAACCTGTGGGAGCAATGGTTAGTAGGGCAATATTACGTCGTCCATACTTTTGCATATCTTGCTGCAAAGTAGGATCGGCTTCAAACAGACGATTTATTAATGGATTGCTCTTTTCTCTATTATAATCATAAACAACAAAAGCACCTCTCTCTTTAGCAAGAGTCACACTTGAACGATATGCCTCTAGCGCTAAATTCTTATGTATGTTGACAGAGTAGTTAATAGCTTCATCTGAACCATATCTTAGTCCAAGACCTGCCAGCATATCACCCTCTGCTGTTATTCCAAATCCAGTCCGACGACCATTTAAGGCCATCTTTCGAATATTCTCCCATAGATTAATCTCAATACGCTTAGTCTCTGGGTCTTCAGGATCTGTTTTGATTTTATTCAGGATGGCATCAATCTTCTCTAACTCAAGATCAATTAAATCATCCATAATACGTTGTCCTTTGTGAACATGCTCAGCAAAAAGTTCAAAATTGAACTTTGCCTCTGCTGTAAATGGATTCTCCACATAATTAAATAGATTGATTGCCAGTAATCGACAACTATCATAAGGGCATAATGGAATCTCACCACAAGGATTTGTTGAAACAGTTCTGAATCCCAGATCAGCATAACAATCAGGAACTGACTCACTTGTAATTGTATCCCAGAATAATACACCAGGTTCTGCAGATTTCCATGCATTATGGATAATCTTATCCCATAATTCTCTAGCCTTAACCACCTTTGTAAACTTTGGCTCTTTTGAATCAACCGGATACCTTAGTGTATAATCCGTATCATCTACAACAGCCTTCATAAACTCATCAGTGATTTTAACTGAGATATTGGCGCCTGTAACCTTCCCTGCTTCAAGCTTTGCATCAATAAAATCATGAACATCAGGATGAGCAATGCTAATTGATAGCATTAACGCACCACGCCTCCCATCTTGAGCAACCTCACGCGTAGAGTTTGAAAAACGCTCCATAAACGGAACAATACCTGTGGAAGTTAAGGCAGTATTCTTCACAGGACTACTCTTAGGACGAATGTGTGATAAATCGTGCCCCACTCCCCCTCTGCGCTTCATTAACTGAACCTGCTCCTGATCTGTTCTCATAATTCCACCATAAGAATCAGCGGCTGGCTCAGTACCAATAACAAAACAATTGCTTAAGGAACCAATCTGAATATTGTTTCCAATACCAGCCATTGGGCTACCCTGTGGTACAATATATTTAAAGTCCTTCAATAGATCGAAAACCTCTTGAGCACTCATCGGGTTAGGATACTTGCTTTCAATTCTGGCAATCTCGTTCGCTATACGCCAATGCATATCATCAGGTGTCTGCTCAAAGAGCTGCCCATCGCTATCTTTAAGTGCATATTTACTTACCCAGACACTTGCTGCTAAGCTATCACCATTAAAATATTTTGTCGCTTCAGCAACGGCTTCGTCATAGGTATAAGTCATTCCTTCACGGGTTTTATAGTCTTCTAATTTCACTTCTTGATATTCTTCATTAATTTCTTCTGCGACCTCAATCTTCTCGCTTTTTACCTCCTGCAAATAATCTTCAAAAAGGTCTTTCATATACAATTCTTCCTTCTTAACTGATTTGCGCCTGTCAAGCAGCTTATCATAATGATTATTGCCAGTTTCAATAGTACCCTTTTCGTCAGATTTTGTCGTAAATAAGTCACTCATGTTGCTCGAGGTTATTTGGGATGTTGTTTCTGAAACAGGAGAAAACGTAATAACTAAGTTTAAAATAAACAGCATACAAGATAACACCTAATTGGCTGATTATGCTAGCTCTAGTTATCAACAGTTTTTCTTAAATCATTGTATTACTGATTAATAGACGTGTATAACTTTTATGTATTGATTTTCAATATTTTACTCTAATTCATCACCATTTCAAGCACTTTCAGAACTCACCATAATGGTAGTTTCTGATAGATTAAAACGTGGTCAATCTATGGATTTATCTTTCCACTGAAGGGGTTTCCCAGATTAGCTTCTTCCCAAACCCAAGTTGGTTATGAGTCATCTTCAGAATGAAAGGAGACATTGCCCAGAAATGAGTCTCTAATACTCTGGCAATTGGAAACCGCTTCAAATAGAGGCTCCTTGCCTTTGACAACTCCTCGGCAGTAGGCTCGTAACAGATTCCAGCGAACTGAACACCTTGAATTAATCCTACTCTTAGCGTCTCCAGTGCTATTGTTCCGGCGACATTAGCTGAAGTAAGTAGATTTCGCCCATGCCTTGTCTCATTTTCTGTAGAGAAGTAAAACCTATTCGACTCCAGATCATAAACGTAAAAACATGATGCACACCAAATATCTATGCCATTTCCTGTAGCTAAACTTAACAGGTGATGCTTTTTTACAAAATCGGTAATTCGTTTATCAATAGGTTCCATCACAAAATCACTTTCCTCCAAAAAACATTCTAATAGCAAAAAGCAACAGTCCAACAGCAAAAATCTTACGCAGTATTGCTTCAGGAATAACAAGAGCCAACCTAGAGCCAAAATAACCACCAAAGAAAAATGCAACCGCTATAACAATTGCATAGGTCAGATTAAGATGCCCTGCTTTATAATAATTTATCGCTGCTAATAAACCTATCGGTGGAAGCATTAATGCTAGACTTGTCCCGGTAGCTGTATGCTGATCAAGACCCAGAAGATAAATCAATGCAGGGATAATGATTATTCCACCACCCAAGCCAACCATACCAGAAACAATGCCTGCAACCAATCCTATAAGAACCAATATTAACATTGTAATAGTATCCATGACTTTCTGCTTTTGCCTTACAAAATTAACATTTTTGATTCTCCCTTTGTTTATCTGAGCCTCAGGGATTTTTACTTACTCCTGCTATAGATCAATCAATTACAAACAACTTAGAAATATCTAAGTTATGAACAAACGCAGCGGCGATCTCACCTATTCTGTTGTAATGCTTTGCTATTTCGTAATTTTGTGTTGTTGATAAAAAGATTCATTCAAAGATTGTCCGGTTTAGATATCAATGTCTCAACTTATACTATGAAGATTCGACATGGATTATCATTGGATAGTCAAAAACAAACAAAAACAGATGAAGATACATCGGTTCGTTTTTAATCTCTTCCAAGAGAACACTTATCTTATCACTGATTTAAAAGGAGATGCTATTGTCATTGACCCTGGGTTCAGTAACGAGCAAGAATTCCTATCGTTTAAAAACTATCTTACCAAAAACGAGATAACCCTTAAAACCATCATTCTTACTCACGGACACATTGATCACATAGCGGGTCTGGATTTCCTTTATTCAAACTACCAATTAAAACCGATGATGCATGAGGCTACAATGGATCTGATATCAAAGATGGCAGCCTTTGGATCAACCTACGGACTTCCCTCTCCCAAAGTTTATCAGGAAACCCCATATCTGGCCGATGGTCAAACATTGAATTTTGGGACTATTTCCTGTGAGGTAAGATATACACCCGGACATGCCGATGGTCACATCGTACTTTACTTTTCCGACCAAAAGGTGGTCTTTACAGGTGACGTCCTTTTCAAGGAGAGTATTGGCAGAAGTGATCTTCCAACTGGAGACTATGATGTTTTGAAAAACTCTATCTTAACGAAATTATTCACACTACCAGAGGAAACAGTTGTTTATCCCGGACATGGTCCTGAAACCACTATTGCGTACGAAAAAGAGAATAACCCATTTATTCTATTTTAGAAACCAGACCAAATCACACGACAAAGAATACTCCTGTCACCTTTCGGTTAAGTTTCTCAAATCTATCGATATCACTCAAGTCTGTCTCTTTAAAGACATGCTCAATGACAACTGTATGCTTCAAATGCAAAACAGATCGATTATTCTAGTGCGATCCAAATAGTATCCTTGGAAGTAGGTAAATATTATACAAATTCGCCTCCTGACAGTAGCAGGTCACACCATCATATTGTTCTAATTACACAAACTAATAGGATGGCTTTTTGTATATTTGTAATGTTTTAAAAAGATTAGTTATGTTAAAACTTGTGCTGTTACGTCACGGCGAAAGCCAATGGAACAAAGAGAACCGTTTCACCGGTTGGACTGATGTTGATCTATCTGAAAAAGGGATAGAAGAAGCATCAAAAGCAGGAAAGACCTTAAAAGATAACGGGTTTGTTTTTAGGGTTGCTTATACCAGCTATTTAAGAAGAGCTATTAAAACGCTCTGGCTGACACTTGAAGAGATGGATCAGATGTGGATTCCTGTATTAAAGACGTGGCGCCTAAACGAAAAGCATTACGGAAACTTACAAGGATTAAATAAATCTGAGACGGCACAGAAATATGGAGAAGAACAAGTTTTAGTTTGGCGGAGAAGCTTTGACGTTCCTCCTGCCCCACTTTCTGACGACGATCCCAGAAATCCTAAATACGACCCAAGGTATGCAGCATTAACTGAGAAAGAACTTCCATTAACTGAATCTTTGAAGGAGACTATTGAAAGAATAGTACCTTATTGGGTTGATGAAATTGCTCCGACTCTTAAAAAAGAGAAAGAGGTATTAGTGGCTGCTCATGGTAATAGCCTGCGCGGTATTATCAAATATCTGAAAAACATGAGCGAAGAGGCAATCATTGCCCTTAACTTACCAACTGCTGTACCTTATGTTTTTGAGTTTGACGATGATCTAAACTTGCAAAAAGACTATTTCCTTGGCGATCCGGATGAAATTAAAAAACTGATGGATGCTGTTGCTAACCAAGGCAAAAAATAATGACTCCTTTAAAGAAAGCCCTCATCGAATTAATCAATGAGGGCTTTTTTTATCCCTTTCGCTTCCCAATTAAAAATCATCTTAAGTATATTTGCTAATCATATGATTCCTGAAAGTCACTGATTGATACTAATAGCAAATAGTCTCATCATATAGCTCAATCTTGGCTATTCTAAATAATTTCACAATAGTTGGCAATTTTAAATAATCTTCTATGCCAAATCAATGGGTAATTCCAGATATTCATGGTTACCATCTAACCCTCAAAGAACTAATTGATGGACAAATAAAACCCTCGTTAGATGACGAGTTGTATTTTCTTGGAGACTATATCGACCGAGGTCCTGATTCTAAAGGTGTACTAGATTATCTCATGAGTCTTGAAGAGAGAGGGCTCAGAGTTCGTTTCTTACTTGGCAATCATGAATCATACCTCATTGAAACACACATTGAAGATAAAGATAAACCAAGCTTTCTAGGGTTCAGATCAAAAGGAGCAAAAGAGATCGAATGGCTCAAATATGGCGGTAAAGAGACCCTTAAAAGTTTTGGCGTTAATCGTCCAGGAAAAATCCCTGATAAATACATCAATTGGCTTAAAAAAGCAGAATATTATATCACTCTGGACAAATTCATCTTAGTTCATGCTGGTTTGAATTTTAACCAACCTGATCCATTTTCAGATACCCATTTTATGCTTTGGGCTCGAGAGTTTACACCTGACCTGGAACGCACAGGTGGAAGGATTGTAATTCACGGCCATATACCCGTTGAACATGAGTTCATAGACTACTGCGCTAACCAAGGGGAGTTTGGCTTTCTGGCGTTAGATAATGGAGTATATCTGCGTAATAAAACCGGCTTTGGTAATCTAATGGCATTCGAAATAAACAAATCAATACTATTAGCCCAACCCCCGGTTGACGAAGAAAGATAGACTCCAAGAATCTGTTCACTTAAACTCGACCAGATTTTTATTAAAACTACTCCTGATTTCTCTTTAAGAGATCACGTATTTCAGTTAGAAGCTTTTCTTCGTTAGTTGGCAGTGGGGGCGCTGGAGGGGGAGCTGGCTCTTCCTGCTTATTCCTGAGTCTGTTCATCGCTTTAATAGCCATAAAAATGGCTAAGGCGATTAACAGAAAGTCAAAAACATTTTGTATAAAAGAGCCATAATTAAAGGTTAAAGCAGGTTGAAGAATTTTTCCGTCGGGATCCATCACCGCTTCACGCAATACATACGAAAGATCTTTAAAGTTAATACCCCCGATAATTAACCCAAGAGGAGGCATAATGATATCGTTTACCAGAGACGTAATAATCTTCCCGAATGCTCCTCCGATAATAATACCCACTGCCATATCAATCATGTTTCCACGAAGTGCAAAAGCCTTAAATTCATCAATAATTTTCATTTGATACTATTTTGGTTTTCTAATAAACATAAGAAGCGCAACAGAACACAGATAAATGGAAACAATCTATAGAAATCTGATTTCTGTCAACATCATAGTTTGTATCTTGCTTTAATGGTCTAATTCTAACGTTAGATTATATTCTGAGCTATTAGGCGACGCTCACAATACAATCAATTCTTAATTCTAACAAACATAAAGGTCTAGAATAAATAAAAAGAGCCCCGTTTGGGGCTCTTTTTAAAAGACACTCTTATTTCGTATCTTCTAGATTAGCCTTAATTTCTGCATCAATGGCATTCTTTTCTTGTAGAAGTACACTTACCTTTTTCTTCTTTTGTGAAGCCTGGACAACTCTTCTAGGTTTTCTTCCAAGTTTTGTCTGTACAATCGGTGATTCTCTTAAGATAATTCTATATCCGTACTTAAGCCCTTCTTCTGTTATATAGAGCTTTTTATCAGATGGAGAGTCAAGCCATTTCTTTACAATGCAAATCTTGATGTTATTGGTAAGGTTATTAATCTTACTCTGATCACGTCTACCGGTGTTCTGATATAACTCCATGATTTCATCACGGGTAAATGAACGCTTACCGAACTCTGAAGCGAAGAGTGAGTATGTAACAATCCACTCTTTTTCAGGACCGGGTAAAGCCTTGTCAACAATGCTTTGAAGATCAGGCATAGGTTGATTTCTCACCTGATTTATATCAATCTCCGGTTCATTCTTAACAGACTTGGAGGGAGCAACTTTAGTTTTCTTTTTATTTTTTGCCTTTCTTAGTTTGCTCTTTCTCTCCTTCTCTTCTTGTTTTAAACGTCTGGCCTCTTCCTTTGCCATCAGTTTCTCTTGCTTAGCTGCCTCTTTCAAAGCTTTACGCTCTTGTCTGGCAGCTCTTCTTAAAGCAACAGCCTCAGGTGCGTTAACATCCTCTCCATCTAAAGGTCTAAGACGTGGACGACCACGCTTCCTTTTGGGTTGGTCTCCGTCAACCGGTGCCACTGTTGAAGGATTTTTGGGCTTCCTGCCTCTTTTCTTGGGAGCAACTCCTTCTGTTGCTGATGATGAAACTTTCACTTTCCCTGCCTCTGAATCGAAAATGTTCCCAAGACCACTCCTACGTAGTTCATTAAGTTGCTCTATTACAACATCTGAACTACCTTCCAATTCGACATTAATACTGCCGCTGGTGATTTTTACTTTTAATGAGTCTGCCATAGCCATTGAGTATATGCTCTGAAATTCTTAATGAAATAAATCGAAATACAATTTGTTTTGCCTAATAAATCACAAAAATAATATAATTAAGTATTAACGCAAGAATTTCGACTTTGTTTTTCGTAAGTGTATGTTTAATTGCAGTATTTATAGTCAAACTCTTAATTTTGATTTTCACAAATTAATCTTTATGAATCTAATACATTCATTTATAGAATAGATTGAAAATAGATTCAATTCTTACTATACTTATCCAAACACTTCAACTTCAATTTTGTTGTTCGTACGTGTTTACTCATTTTATTGCTAAATAAGATAATAAACCTATTATCTATCAGTTAATCAACACATAACAATCTTCATTATTCCAAACATAATAATACCTTATTCCTACACTAACTGAGGTCAATTTAGGTTTTATTTTATGCTCATAGCTCACTATATGCTGATTATATTCAAGTTATCCTTCATTTATACTATTATAAGAAAAGTAGGTTAGGATCCAAAAAAAAAGAATACACCCCATTTTCCCAGATTTCTGATCTTACTAGGATATATATATGATATTTATGTTCTGATACCATGCAAACTATAGTTAATCCACCCTGATTTCAAATAGTAGGGACTCTTTAATAAATTCCTAAAACTTTAGTGTCTTGATCTAGCGCGATGCATTAATCTCCTTTGAAATGGGTATCTTACAGAAACCCTATTAGCAATTTTTCTTAGATCATTGGTTTTTTAATTAGAATACCAAACAGTATCTCTTTCCTAATTTACTGATAATCAATACCAATTTTTAGATTTTAACCCAAGGCAGACTTAATGCAATTCACCATTATCTTCAAATGATTTCCGATGTTTTGCTATCGAGAATAGATCTTAGAGTGAGAAGCTTTCTGCGCTATGATTTTAACGTTGATTTGACTTGGCTAAAAAATAATTGGTTGAAGAATCTAATTTACCTGAAACTAATTAAAAGACTGTACCATAATCCTTTTAATAATTTGAGACTGAATTCCTATAAAAGAGTCGAATTGGAAGGGAGGTTCAATTCAGAATCGATGGGAAGAAAGATTATATAACTCCCATTTCATTTTCTACTACTATGCCTTGAAAACTGAAATATCAACCTTACTATGTTGTTTATCGACATGACCACTAAATTTTCGGTCATAAAAAATCCGTTATACGCAAACGCTAAAAATTCGAGGACAAGAAGCGTTGCACTATTTGATCCTTAGGCAGCTAGGCAGTATAGTGAAAGTAAACGTGATAAAAAAAGAAGGAGGAACAAGTCCTCCTTCTTAAAACTTAGCTATTTTCTAAGACTTAGCATTATCTCCAGCATCTTGATAGCTGCTTCTGAGATAACTGTACCTGGTCCGAAAATGGCAGCTACACCATGTTGATATAGATAATCATAATCTTGAGGAGGGATTACGCCACCAACAATGACCATGATATCTTCTCTGCCCAGCTTCTTAAGTTCTTCCATAACCTGAGGCACCAATGTTTTGTGACCAGCTGCCAATGAAGAAACCCCTAAAACATGAACATCATTTTCAACTGCCTGACGAGCTGATTCTTCAGGAGTCTGGAAAAGAGGGCCAATATCTACATCGAAGCCTAAGTCGGCATAACCAGTAGCAACGACTTTCGCACCACGGTCATGACCATCCTGACCCATCTTAGCAATCATAATACGTGGTCTGCGACCCTCTAGTTTTGCAAACTCATCGGCGAGAGCTGCTGCATGAGCAAAACTTTCATCGCCTTTTGACTCTGAACTATACACGCCTGAAATACTTCTAATAACTGCTTTATAACGACCGGCTACCTTCTCAATTGCATCTGAGATTTCGCCAAGGCTTGCTCTAACTTTTGCAGCTTCTACTGCCAATTCTAACAAGTTACCTTCACCAGTCTCCATTGAACGGGTAATAGCCTCAAGAGCTTTCTGAACCTCTTCATTATTTCTCTCGGCACGTAACTTGGCAAGACGTTTAAGCTGTGCTTCGCGTACAGCGGTATTATCAACTTCAAGAGTCTCGATAGGATCTTCCTTTTCAAGTCTGAACTTATTAACACCAACAATGGTATCCTTCTTGCTGTCAATGCGAGCCTGCTTTCTGGCAGCAGCCTCTTCAATACGCATCTTAGGAATACCGGTCTCAATGGCTTTAGCCATACCACCCAACGATTCAACCTCCTGGATTAGTTCCCAAGCCTTGTGTGCAATCTCATTGGTCAGGGTCTCTACATAATAAGAACCAGCCCATGGATCAACACTGCGACAAACATTGGTCTCTTCCTGAATGTATATCTGAGTATTACGAGCAATCCGTGCTGAGAAGTCGGTAGGCAATGCGATAGCCTCATCCAATGCATTTGTATGCAATGATTGAGTATGTCCTAAGGCAGCACCCATTGCTTCAATACAGGTACGGCCAACGTTATTGAAAGGATCCTGCTCTGTTAAACTCCAACCTGAAGTCTGGCTGTGTGTACGTAAAGCAAGTGATTTAGGATTCTTTGGATTAAATTGCTTGATAAGCTTAGCCCACAGCAGACGAGCTGCACGCATCTTAGCAATCTCCATGAAGTGATTCATTCCAATAGCCCAGAAGAAAGAGAGCCTGGGAGCAAAATCATCGACATTCATCCCGGCAGCAACACCCGTACGGATGTACTCCAAACCGTCTGCTAAAGTATAAGCCAGTTCAATATCAGCCGTAGCACCGGCCTCCTGCATATGATATCCTGAGATACTGATGCTATTGAACTTAGGCATATTTTTCGAAGTATACTGGAAGATATCAGCAATAATCCTCATTGAAGGCAGAGGTGGATAGATATAGGTATTTCTAACCATGAACTCCTTTAGGATATCATTCTGAATTGTACCTGACAACTGTTCTAGTTTAACACCCTGTTCCAGAGCGGCAACAATATAAAATGCCATTACAGGAAGAACAGCTCCATTCATCGTCATAGATACGGACATCTTATCGAGAGGGATCTGGTCAAAGAGGATGTTCATATCAAGGATACTATCAACTGCAACACCGGCTTTACCAACATCACCAACTACACGTGGATGATCTGAGTCATATCCACGGTGGGTGGCAAGGTCAAAGGCGATTGATAGCCCCTTTTGACCAGCAGCCAAATTACGGCGATAGAATGCATTAGACTCTTCTGCCGTAGAAAACCCTGCGTACTGACGCACGGTCCATGGTCTCATCACATACATTGTTGAGTAGGGTCCCCTCAAGAATGGGGGAATACCTGCCGCATAATGCAGATGCTCCATGTCTGCCAGATCATTTGCAGTATAGAAAGGCTTTACTGGAATAAGTTCAGGTGTTAACCAGGAAGACTGTTCTGTATTATTCGCCCCTGATGCCTGCCCTGCTTCCGGTTTTCCAGACTGCGATCTGAAATTAACGTTATGGAAATTGGGTTTCATTGTTCGTGTGTTTTATAGGTATACCATTA
>JAJTBW010000115.1 GCA_021286705.1 Sphingobacteriia bacterium | reverse complement strand
TATTCGAATCTTAACCGAGTTTATAGGGAGAGGATAGGGAGAGGATAGGGAGAGGATAGGGAGAGGATAGGGAGAGGCATAAGAGCTAGAGTCGAGAGATATAAGAGGGATGCTTTAGAGATGCTGATTATTAATGAATTGAAGCATGACTATTTGTGGCTGGCTAGAGAGATTCAAAATTCAAAGATTAGCTAGAGGCTACTTGTCGCTGGCTAGAATTCAATTTAGGATGTCGCCATGTCAAAATTGGGATCGATTATGCGAGTCAAAGGGGTTACTTTATGTAATGAGTGTTTAATTTTGTATTTTCGATATTAGAACCCAACGGATATTATAAGGTAAAACCTATGAAAGAAGTAGATAATTTGGGGTTAAAGAATCAAAGTGAAGTAGGTGAGGTAAATCCGGAATTGCTGGAGGTACTATCGAATTATATTGATCGGTTGTTGGCAGGGGGGAGACTTGCATCATTAAGTATATCTGCTGCTGAGGGCGATTTACGGCTTTTTTCTGAATGGTTAACAATGAAAGGGGTTGATTCTTTTGAGAAGGTAGATCATATATTAATAAGAAGTTGGTTATTGGAGCGGAGCAAGGCAGGCGATAAGAGTAGTTCAATACGTAGGAGGCTCTCGACGTTACGGACATTTTATAAATATATGATTAAGTGGGATCAGTTTAAGCATGATCCAACATACAAAGTAAGTAGTCCTAAATTAGGAAAACATTTGCCGGAGTCAATCCCCATGAGTCAGCAGTTAGAATTATGTAGAATTCCGGAGGGGGAATCTTCATATGAAGAATGGAGGGATGAAGCAATAGTAAGTTTATTGTATGCTAGTGGAATGCGGGTCTCAGAGTTGACGGGTTTACGGTTAGGTGATTTTGATTCAGTACGAGGGCAGATAAAGGTACTTGGGAAGCGGTCGAAAGAGCGATTAATACCGTTGCCAGAGCAGGCCGTTTCGTTTTTATTATTGTATATAGGGGAGTATAAGAGGCATTATGAAGGCTTAACCTTTGAGAGTCCGTTATTTGCTTCTAGGGGAGGAAAAAATGTTAATCGGAGTCTTGTATACCGGATAGCAAATGCTTATCTTAGCTGTATGACGACCGTGGTTCAGCGGAGTCCTCATCTGTTTAGGCATACGTATGCTACACATTTATTAGAGAATGGGGCTGAATTACTAAGCGTAAAGGAGCTGCTGGGTCATGAGAGTCTAGCTGCGACGCAGGTATATACACATACCAGTATAAAGCGGTTACAAGAAATCTATAACAAAGCCCATCCAAGGGCAAAAAAAGAAAAGGAGAACAGATTATGAAAGTAAGTATTAATTCTGTCCACTTCAAGGCTGATCAAAAATTAGAAGCCTTTATTCAGGGGAAGTTAGAGAAGTTAGACGGTCTGTATGACGGGATCGTTGGGAGTGAAGTGATTTTGAAATTAGAGAATACGGAAACGCCGGAGAATAAGATAGCCGAGATACGGTTATTGATAAGGGGGAATGATCTATTTGCGAGGAAGCAGTGTAAGACCTTTGAAGAGGCGGCAGATCAATCTGTAGATGCCCTTCGCAAGCAATTAGAGAAGTATAAAGAAAAGGTACGGGGCAAATAAAGAATAAAAAATTTGCCAAAAAAAGTTTGGAGATTTAAATAGAGTTATTACCTTTGCAGTCCCTTTCAAACGGGACTGCTTTTTTGAGGGGTTAAAACAGCAGAAACGAAAAAGGGAAGACAAAGTTCTTTGAACCGAATGTCTCAGGGGAGATTCCAGAGCGGTCAAATGGGGCAGACTGTAAATCTGTTGGCGGTGCCTTCGGAGGTTCGAATCCTCCTCTCCCCACGCAATGAAATCGAAATTAAGCGGAAGTAGCTCATTTGGCAGAGCGAAAGCCTTCCAAGCTTTAGGTAGCGGGTTCGAGCCCCGTCTTCCGCTCAGATGTTCATCAGCCGTTGTAGCTCAGGGGTAGAGCACTTCCTTGGTAAGGAAGGGGTCACGAGTTCAATTCTCGTCATCGGCTCAACTTATTTTTTAGTTTTTTTGAGAGGTCAAACCTACAAAAAATAATCTGTTTTAATATGGCAAAAGAAAAATTCGATCGTTCCAAACCGCACGTAAATATTGGAACAATTGGTCACGTCGACCACGGAAAGACTACCTTAACTGCAGCTATCACATTGACCCTCGCAGAAAGAGGTTGGTCAGAGTTCAGATCATTTGATTCAATTGATAATGCTCCTGAAGAAAAGGAAAGGGGTATTACAATTAACACTGCTCACATTGAGTATCAGACCGCTACCCGTCACTATGCTCACGTTGACTGTCCTGGTCACGCTGACTATGTAAAGAACATGGTAACTGGTGCTGCACAGATGGACGGTGCAATCTTAGTCGTAGCTGCAACTGATGGTCCTATGCCTCAGACACGTGAGCACATTCTGTTAGCTCGCCAGGTAGGTGTACCTCGTCTTGTAGTTTTCATGAACAAGGTTGACTTAGTTGATGATGAAGAATTACTAGATCTCGTTGAGATGGAAGTTCGTGAACTTCTTACTTTCAACAAGTTCGAGGGTGATGATTCACCAGTTATCCGTGGATCAGCTCTTGGTGCTCTTAATAAAGAACCAGTTTGGCAGGAGAAGGTTATCGAATTGATGAACGCTTGCGATACATGGATTCCTCTGCCTCCACGTGATATTGATAAGCCTTTCTTGATGCCTGTTGAAGACGTATTCTCTATCACCGGTCGTGGTACCGTTGCTACAGGTCGTATTGAAACTGGTGTTATCCACACTGGCGACCCCGTTGAAATCATCGGTCTTGGTGCAGAAAAGCTTAAATCAGTTGTTACTGGTGTTGAGATGTTCCGTAAGATTTTGGATACTGGTGAAGCTGGTGACAATGCAGGTCTATTGCTTCGTGGTATCGATAAAGACGAGATCCGTCGTGGTATGGTTATCGCAGCACCTAACTCAGTTAAGCCTCACAAGAAATTCAAGGCTGAGGTTTATATCCTGAAGAAAGAAGAAGGTGGACGTCACACTCCATTCCATAACAAATACCGTCCTCAGTTCTATTTCCGTACAACTGACGTTACCGGTGAAATCACTCTTCCAGAAGGCGTAGAAATGATCATGCCTGGTGATAACCTCACAATCAATGTTGAGTTGATTTACGAAATCGCAATGAGTCTAAACTTACGTTTCGCTATCCGCGAAGGTGGTCGTACCGTAGGTGCAGGTCAGGTAACCGAGATCCTCGACTAAGACAAAAGTTTCTTTTGCATATTGAATTCAAGGTGCTCCCGTTGCGGAGTAATTCGAAACGGGGCACCTGTTTTTATGCAAAGATTAAATAAAATACGGGTGTAGCTCAGTCGGTAGAGCTATGGTCTCCAAAACCATGAGTCGGGGGTTCGAGTCCTCCCGCCCGTGCAACTAGCACAGCTTAAAAAAATGGCTAAATCAAAGATATCCGAATACATTCAGGAAAGTTATGACGAATTAATGCATAAGGTTTCCTGGCCTACTTGGAGTGAACTGCAGAGTAGTGCAGTTATTGTATCCATTGCTTCCCTGATCATCGCCTTGGTGGTGTTCTTGATGGATATATCTTTCGAAAACATCCTGAAGCTTTTTTACAGCCTTTTTTAAGTTTCAGGACAACCTGAATTCTTTTGAGTAAGGATAAGTATGAGCGAAGAAGTAAACAAATGGTATGTTGTACGCGCAGTTAGCGGCGGCGAGAAAAAGGTAAAACAGTATCTCGAAGCCGAGATACAGCGTCTTGGTTATCAGGACTACGTATCGCAGGTACTTATTCCCACCGAAAAGATCTATCTGATAAGAAACGGAAAGAAGGTCAGTAAGGAACGGAATTTTTTCCCTGGTTATGTATTAATTGAGGCCACTTTAACAGGTGAAATACCTCACATAATCAGGAATATTCCTGGTGTACTGGGCTTTTTAGGTGCAAACGGCGAACCTGAACCGTTACGTAAGTCAGAAGTTAACCGCATCTTAGGAAAGGTTGATGAACTGGCTGAACAGGGAGATGAGCTGAGTGTACCTTTTATCGTTGGTGAAACGGTAACCGTTATTGATGGACCATTCAACAGTTTTAGCGGTGTCATTGAGGAAATCAATGAAGAGCGCAAGAAACTAAAAGTAATGGTTAAGATTTTCGGTCGTAAGACCCCTCTTGAGTTGGGTTTTATGCAGGTTTCAAAGGAATAGTACATTTCGTTTTCTAAAAAAGAAACGAATCTGAATCCATTAATTTTTTAAAACAATGGCAAAAGAAGTAAGCGGATTAATCAAGTTGCAGGTCAAAGGTGCTGCTGCAAATCCATCTCCTCCTATTGGACCTGCTTTAGGTTCTAAGGGTGTGAACATCATGGAGTTTTGCAAGCAATTCAATGCCCGTACACAAGATATGGCAGGAAAAATTCTTCCTGTTATCATCACAGTGTATAAGGACAAATCTTTTGACTTTGTTATCAAGACCCCCCCGGTTGCTGTTCAGCTAATGGAAGCTGCAAAGTTGCAGAAAGGTTCACCTGAATCTAACCGTAAAAAAGTTGGAAACATCACCTGGCAACAAGTAGAAGCCATCGCCACAAGCAAGATGCCTGACCTTAACTGTTTCACAGTGGAGTCAGCTGTTAGCATGGTAGCTGGAACTGCACGGAGTATGGGTATCACCATTTCGGGTGAGAATCCCTATGCCAAAAACTAAGGGACTATTGCCCCACAGAATTAAAATCCTAAACACTGCTTTGAAATGGCTAAACTGACAAAGAAACGCAAAGAAGTATTGGCTAAATACGACAGTAAGGCTGTCTACACCCTTGCTGATGCTGCACAGCTCGTGAAGCAGATCACCACAACTAAGTTCGATGCATCGGTTGATATCGACGTACGCTTAGGTGTTGATCCTCGTAAAGCTAATCAGATGGTGAGAGGTATCGTTACCCTCCCTCACGGCAGCGGTAAAACCGTACGGGTCCTAGTACTCTGCACTCCTGACAAGGAGGAAGAAGCCAAGGCTGCGGGAGCTGACTATGTCGGATTAGACGAGTACATCGCCAAGATCAAAGGAGGTTGGACAGACGTTGACGTAGTAATTACTATGCCTGCTGTAATGCCCAAAATTGGTGCCTTAGGTAAAATTTTAGGTCCTCGTGGCCTTATGCCTAACCCCAAATCGGGAACAGTTACAATGGAAATCGGTAATGCCGTTAAGGAGGTTAAAGCCGGTAAAATTGACTTTAAAGTAGACAAATTCGGTATTATTCATGCCGGAATTGGTAAAGTATCTTTCGATAATGAAAAGATTGTCGACAATGCACGCGAAATTGTTTCAGCTATTATGAAACTGAAACCAGCAGCTGCAAAAGGTACTTATGTCAAGAGTATCTACCTTTCAAGTACAATGAGCCCCGGTATTCAAATCGAACCTAAGTCTGTAACTTCTTAAAGGATTGGCTCAGTTCCTGAATAATTGCAATAAGTTATGAAGAAAGAAGAAAAAAATCAGCTTATCGACGTACTGGCAGAGGAACTAAAGCAGGCCTCAACATTCTATTTGACCGATATTACGGCTCTTAATTCTGAACAAACCAGTCAACTACGTAGACTATGTTTCAGAAAGAATGTAAGGCTAAAGGTGGTAAAAAACACCCTGCTTCATAAGGCGATGGAACGTTTAGATCGTGACTATAGCGAGCTATATCCTGCTTTAAAAGGTTCTACCTCTATTATGTTCTCAGACACTGGTAACCTGCCCGCACTAATGATCAAGGAATTCAGAGATAAATTTAAATCTGAAAGACCTATCATTAAAGGCGCTTACGTTGAGGAATCAATGTATTTCGGCGGTAACCTGCAAGAAACTCTCTCCAATATTAAGTCTAAAGATCAGTTACTCGGCGAAATCGTCGGTCTGCTCCAATCACCAGCTCAAAATGTTATTTCAGCCCTTCAATCAGGCGGTAATAAAATTGCTGGTATCGTTAAGACTTTATCTGAAAAACCTGAATAAGGATGTAATGGACTCTAGGCCGTCCTTTATAAACAGCCTAATAACAATTAATTGATTCTTAAACACCCAAAATTATATTCAAAATGGCAGATCTGAAAGCTTTTGCAGAACAGTTGGTGAACCTGACCGTTAAAGAAGTTAATGAACTTGCTAAGATCCTCAAAGAGGAGTATGGTATCGAGCCCGCAGCTGCAGCTGTTGCTGTTGCAGCAGGTCCCGCCGCAGCAGCCGCTGAAGCTGTTGAAGAAAAGACCAGCTTTGATGTTATTCTTAAGGATGCCGGTAAGGAAAAACTGAAAGTTGTTAAGCTCGTTAAAGAACTTACAAGCCTCGGACTTAAAGAAGCAAAAGAACTCGTTGACGCAGCTCCCAAGCCCGTTAAGGAAGGCGCTAGCAAAGACGAAGCTGAAGCACTTAAAAAAGCTCTTGAAGAAGCAGGTGCAGAGGTTGAAGTTAAGTAAGAGGATTACAAGCGTAATTAATAGAGATATGAACTGCTGCCATCTATTTGGCGGTAGTTCGTATCTTTCTATTGTATTTCACGTAGAATTTTTATAAATTCATCCACTTAAAACCTCATCCCATTGGCTTCGAATAAAACCTCACGTATCAGTTTTGCATCCACAAAGGTACCTACTGAGTTCCCGGATTTCCTTGATATTCAGTTAAAATCATTTCAGGATTTCTTCCAAATCGGTACCGCTTCGGAGCACCGCTCCAATGAGGGTCTTTTTCAAGTGTTCAGTGAAAACTTCCCCATTTCGGATGCCCGTAACAATTTTACTTTAGAGTTCCTGGACTATTATATTGATCCACCCCGATACTCAATTGAAGAGTGTATCGAGCGTGGATTGACTTTTTGTGTTCCCCTGAAAGCTAAACTTAAGCTCTCTTGTAATGATGTAGAACACGAAGATTTTGAAACTATCGTTCAGGATGTTTACCTGGGAATGATTCCCTACATGACTCCTAAAGGTACCTTCGTTATCAATGGTGCCGAAAGAGTCGTTGTTTCTCAGTTGCATCGTTCTCCGGGCGTTTTCTTCGGTGTGCATAGACATACCAATGGAACGATGCTCTACTCTGCTCGTATTATCCCATTCAAAGGTTCTTGGATGGAGTTTACGACAGATATCAACAACGTGATGTATGCTTACATCGATCGTAAGAAAAAACTACCTGTAACCACGCTTCTTAGAGCTATTGGTTACGAAACGGATAAAGACATTCTTGAAATTTTTGGCCTGGCTCAGGAAATCAAAGTCTCTAAAGCTAATCTGAAGAAACACATCGGCGATAAATTGGCCGCACGTGTTGTCAGAACTTGGTTTGAAGATTTCGTTGATGAAGATACAGGTGAAGTAGTATCCATTGAGAGAACCGAGGTTCTTGTCGAAAGAGAAACTATTCTCGAATCAAAGCATGTTGACATGATCGCTGATGCGGATGTCAAGACTATTTTGATTCACCAAGACGGCGGCCCAGGCTCGCTGGATTATAGTGTTATCTTCAATACTCTTCAAAAAGATACTGCAAACTCAGAAAAAGAGGCTGTAGAATATATCTATAGACAGCTTCGTAATGCTGAGCCCCCCGATGAAGAAACCGCTCGCGGTATTATTGATAAATTGTTCTTCTCTGACAAACGTTACGACCTAGGTGAGGTAGGCCGTTATCGTATTAATAAAAAACTGGGTCTTGAAATTGATAGTGCTACCAGAGTTCTTACCAAAGAGGATATCATCTATATTATCAGGTATCTCATAGAACTACTCAATAACAAAACTGAGGTGGATGATATTGACCACTTAAGTAATCGTCGCGTTCGTACCGTTGGTGAGCAACTCTATGCTCAGTTCGGTGTGGGTCTTGCCCGTATGGCCAGAACCATCCGTGAACGTATGAATGTGCGTGATAACGAGGTCTTCTCTCCTATGGACTTGATCAACGCTAAGACGCTCTCGTCTGTTATCAACTCCTTCTTTGGAACTAATCAGTTATCACAGTTCATGGATCAAACCAATCCATTGTCTGAGATAACACATAAACGTAGAATCTCTGCTCTGGGTCCTGGTGGACTGTCTCGTGAGCGTGCAGGTTTTGAAGTTCGTGACGTACACTATACACACTATGGCCGTCTCTGTACTATCGAAACGCCTGAAGGTCCTAACATTGGTTTGATCTCTTCACTCTGCGTCTACGCTAAGATTAACACTCTTGGCTTCATTGAGACTCCTTATAGAAAAGTTATTGATGGTAAGGTTAATCTTGTGGATGAGCCTGTTTACCTCAGTGCTGAAGAGGAGGAAAATAAAATCATCGCTCAGGCTAATGTAGACCTCAATGATGATGGTGGTTTCCACGTTGAAAGAGTAAAATCTCGTTTGTTGGCCGACTTCCCTATTGTGGCTCCTCCTAAGGTTGACCTCATAGACTGTGCCCCCAACCAGATTGCTTCTATCGCTGCTTCTCTTATTCCGTTCCTTGAGCATGATGATGCTAACCGTGCCCTCATGGGTTCAAACATGATGCGTCAGGCTGTGCCTCTTCTCAATCCGGAAGCACCTATAGTAGGTACCGGTATTGAAGGTAGTGTTGCTCGTGATTCACGTGTGCTTATTAATGCTGAAGGACCTGGTATCGTTGAGTATGTTGATTCTACCGAAATCAGAATCAGATACGAACGGGAAGAAAATGAGAGACTAGTAAGTTTTGATGAAGATGTTAAGGTTTACTTCCTGACTAAGTATATCAGAACAAACCAGAATACAAGTATTAACCTTCGTCCAATCGTTCGCAAAGGCGAAAGGGTTGCCAAAGGTCAAGTGCTTTGTGAAGGATATGCTACTCAACAGGGGGAACTAGCTCTTGGTCGTAACCTTATGGTGGCTTTCATGCCATGGAAGGGTTACAACTTTGAGGATGCTATCGTTATCTCTGAAAAAGTAGTAAAACAAGATATCTTTACTTCTATCCACATTGAAGAGTTCACGCTTGAAGTTCGTGATACTAAACGTGGTATAGAAGAACTAACCAATGATATCCCCAATGTAAGTTCAGAGGCTACAAAAGATCTTGATGAGAATGGTCTTATCAGAATCGGTGCTGATGTTACAGAAGGTGATATCCTGATTGGAAAAATCACACCTAAAGGTGAGAGTGATCCAACACCGGAAGAGAAGTTGCTCCGTGCTATCTTCGGTGATAAAGCCGGCGATGTGAAAGATGCTTCTCTTAAAGCGCCCCCGTCAATGAAGGGTGTGGTAGTTGATAAGAAGCTCTTCTCAAGGGTGTTTAAAGACAAGAAAGCTAAAGGCAAAGAGAAAGACGTTGTTAAAGAACTTGATGACGAACTCAACAAGAAGCTTTATGACCTGAAGGAAAAGCTGGTCGAGAAGTTAATGAAGCTTGTTGATAATAAGGTTTCTCAAGGCGTATATAGCAATTTCAAACAGGAGCTTATCGCTAAGAAGGCTAAGTTTACCTCTAAAGTTCTTTGGGATATTGATTATCTGAATGTAAATCCATTAAAATGGACTACCGATAAAGATACTAATGACTTAATCAAGGAATTGGTTAATAATTATACCATTAAGTATCGTGAAATTCAGGGTATCTACAACCGAAAGAAATTTGTTGCCACTGTTGGTGATGAACTACCTAACGGTATCGTTCAGATGGCCAAGGTTTATGTTGCCAAAAAGCGTAAACTACGCGTTGGTGATAAGATGGCAGGTCGCCACGGTAACAAAGGTATTGTAGCTAAGATCGTTCGTGAAGAAGATATGCCATTCCTTTCTGATGGTACACCAGTAGATATCGTTCTTAACCCACTAGGCGTACCTTCACGTATGAACCTTGGACAGATCTATGAAACTGTTCTAGGTTGGGCTGGTAAGAAGCTTGGATTGAAGTTCGCTACCCCTATCTTCGACGGTGCTACAGAAGAGCAGATTAATTCTTATATGGAGCAGGCTGGTTTACCTAAAAACGGGGTTACACACCTCTATGATGGTGGTACCGGTGAACGATTTGACCAACCAGCAACCGTAGGATACATCTATATGCTTAAACTACACCACATGGTTGATGATAAGATGCACGCACGTAGCATCGGGCCATACTCGCTGATTACTCAGCAACCTCTTGGTGGTAAAGCACAATTTGGTGGTCAGCGTTTTGGAGAAATGGAAGTTTGGGCTCTCGAAGCTTTCGGAGCAGCAAACATACTTCAGGAAATTCTGACAGTTAAATCTGATGATGTTATCGGTCGTGCTAAAGCTTATGAAGCTATTGTTAAAGGTGATAACATGCCTGTACCAGGCATCCCTGAGTCCTTTAACGTTTTAGTTCATGAACTTCGCGGTCTCGGACTAGACGTCAGTTTTGAATAATAAACTTACTCATCCCGGTCAGAGGGTTCTTTGCGAACCTTCTGTCTTGGGGTGAATTGTATTTAAGCAAGTAAAAAATTTCCGAAACTATATAGTACCGAAAATATGGCCTTCCGAAAAGAGAGCAATTCCGTAAACAGTAACTTTAGCCAGATTACTATTAGTCTGGCCTCCCCTGAACTGATCTTAGAGAAGTCAAGCGGTGAAGTTCTGAAACCGGAAACAATTAATTATAGGACCTATAAGCCTGAACGCGATGGTCTCTTCTGCGAACGCATTTTTGGACCTGTAAAGGACTGGGAGTGTCATTGCGGAAAGTACAAACGTATCCGTTATAAAGGAATCGTTTGTGACCGATGCGGTGTTGAGGTTACTGAAAAGAAAGTCAGAAGAGAGAGAATGGGACATATCCAATTGGTTGTGCCCGTTGCTCATATCTGGTATTTCAGATCTTTACCCAACAAAATTGGCGCACTGTTAGGTCTTCAGTCTAAAAAACTGGACTCAATTATCTATTATGAACGCTACGTCGTCATTAACCCTGGTGTTAAAGAGGCTGATGGTGTTCATAGATTAGATTTTCTAACTGAAGAAGAGTATTTCGATATTCTGGAATCTCTACCATCAGATAACCAATATCTGGATGATAAAGATCCTAGAAAATTCGTTGCCAGAATGGGTGGTGATGCCCTTTATGAGCTACTCTCCGAGTTAGACCTCGATCGTGAATCATTCGATCTTAGACATAAAGCTAGCACAGAAACCTCTCAACAGAGAAAAGCTGAGGCTCTAAAAAGGCTTCAGGTTTTCGAAGCTTTCCGCGAAGCAAATAAGAGAAGAGAAAATCGTCCGGAATGGATGATTATGCGTGCTATCCCTGTCATTCCACCTGAATTGAGACCTCTTGTGCCTCTCGATGGTGGTCGTTTTGCAACCTCTGACCTTAATGATCTATACAGACGTGTCATCATTCGTAATAACCGTCTGAAAAGATTAATGGAAATCAAAGCTCCTGATGTCATTCTCAGAAATGAGAAACGTATGTTACAAGAAGCCGTTGATTCCTTATTCGATAATAGCCGTAAGGTTAACTCCGTTAAAACAGAATCAAATAGAGCTTTAAAGTCTCTTTCTGATAGTCTTAAAGGAAAACAAGGTCGTTTCCGTCAGAATTTATTAGGTAAACGTGTTGACTATTCAGGTCGTTCAGTTATCGTTGTTGGTCCTGAACTCAAATTAAATGAGTGTGGACTACCAAAAGAGATGGCTTCTGAACTATTCAAGCCGTTTATTATTCGCAAGCTTCTTGAGCGCGGTATCGTTAAGACGGTTAAATCGGCTAAGAAGATTGTAGATAGAAAAGATCCTGTAGTTTGGGATATCCTTGAGAATATCCTGAAGGGACATCCTGTTATGCTTAACCGTGCTCCAACTCTGCACCGTTTAGGTATTCAGGCTTTCCAACCTAAGCTTATTGAAGGTAAAGCTATCCAGTTACACCCCTTAGTCTGTACTGCGTTTAACGCTGACTTTGACGGTGACCAAATGGCTGTACACGTACCACTAGGTAATGCTGCTGTTTTGGAAGCACAGATCCTGATGTTGGCTGCTCATAACATCCTAAACCCTGCGAATGGTGCGCCTATCATGGTTCCATCACAAGACATGGTACTTGGTCTTTATTACATAACAAAGGCTAAAAAGAGTGAGCCAGGTCTACCAGTAAAGGGTGAAGGAATGACTTTCTATTCTCCAGAAGAGGTTATCATAGCCTATAACGAGAAGAAAGTTGAATTACATGCTTGGATCAAGGTTCGTATAAATGAACTTGTTGATGGCGTTTGGGAACGCAAGATTATAGAAACCACAGTAGGACGTATCCTGTTTAATCAGGTTGTTCCTGCCGAGGCTGGTTATATTAACCAGTTACTTACTAAGAAAGCCCTTCGTGATATCATCGGTTATATCATGAAAAAGACAGGTACTGCTGTAACCGCTAAGTTCCTTGATGATATTAAGGCTCTTGGTTACAATATGGCTTTCAAGGGTGGTTTGTCATTCAATCTGTCTGACGTTATTATTCCTGAGTCAAAAGAGTCTTTAATTGAAAAGGCTAATCAGGATGTTGAAGAGGTAATGAATAACTATAATATGGGTTTCATTACTAATAACGAAAGATATAATCAGATTATTGATATCTGGACACATACCAATTCACATCTGACTCATACTGTAATGGATCGTTTATCAAAGGATAAGCAAGGATTCAATTCAGTATTTATGATGCTTGATTCTGGGGCTCGTGGATCTAAAGAGCAGATTCGTCAGCTCTCCGGGATGCGCGGTCTTATGGCTAAACCTCAGAAGTCGGGTTCAGAAGGCGGTGAGATTATTGAGAATCCTATTCTTTCAAATTTCAAAGAAGGGCTATCCGTACTTGAGTACTTTATCTCAACCCACGGTGCTCGTAAGGGTCTTGCTGATACTGCTCTTAAGACTGCTGACGCCGGTTACCTGACTCGTCGTTTGGTAGACGTTGCTCAAGATGTCATTATTAATGAAGAAGATTGCGGAACATTACGTGGTCTTACCATCACTGCCCTAAAGAAAGCTGAAGAGGTTGTAGAAACCCTCCACGATAGAATTCTTGGTCGTGTTGCTGTTCATGATATATATCACCCACAGTCTGGTGAATTGATTGCGTTGGCTGGTCAGGAGTTAACCGAAGACATCTGCGACGCAATTGAAAACTCACCTATTGAAAGTGTAGAGATCAGGTCAGTATTGACTTGTGAATCAAAGAATGGTGTGTGCGCTAAGTGCTACGGACGAAACCTTTCAACTGGCCGAATGATCCAAAAGGGTGAGGCTGTTGGTGTAATCGCCGCTCAATCCATTGGTGAGCCTGGTACTCAGCTTACTCTTCGTACGTTCCACGTTGGGGGTACTGCTAGTAACATTGCTATTACATCTAGAATTCAAGCCAAGTATGATGGTGTTCTTGAGATTGACGAGCTTAGATCAGTTGAGTATACCAACTTAGAAG
>JAJTBW010000114.1 GCA_021286705.1 Sphingobacteriia bacterium | reverse complement strand
GGAGAGGAACGGGAGAGGAACTGGAATACAGTGGTTTCGGCTTCGCTCAACCACCGGGTCGCTGCCTTAGCAAAGTCGAAGGCAAAGAGGTCGCAATTAGAAAAACATTTTCGACCATTTGAGGTCGCTGCCTGAGCGAAATCGAAGGCAAAGAGGCGGAGAAGTTCATCTAATGTGTCCCCGTGTCGAAGTCGGGAGATGGGATATAAAGATGCGATTTGTTCACTAGTTCTCTTCTGTTTATCAATTAAAGAAAGCCCCTTACAAATCTTTGCAAGGGGCTTTTTAATAAACTAAATTGCTTAAACCAGTTTCTTATCTTAAAGAAAGAAGTTCTCTGTATTTAGGTAGAGGCCAAAGCTCATCATCAACTAAAAGCTCAAGTTTATCAACACAATAACGAATGGTCTCAAAATAGGGTAGTACCTTCTTGTTGTATGCGATAGCTTGTTCTTTAATTGATTCAATAGCATTAGCTCTCTTTCTCTCCTCAGTCATCTCTTCAACAGCAGTCTTGATGGTATCAATGTGCTCAGAAATTGATTTGATAGTAGAGATCTGGTTCTTTGCTAGATTAACAAAGGTCTTGTTGTCAAGAACCTCTTTTAAGCCTCTTACATTGTCAACTAAAGTGTTCTGGTAGCGAATTGCGATAGGGATAATATGGTTTGTTGCCAGATCACCAATAACGCGTGATTCAATCTGAACTTCTTTGGTGTATTTCTCGAGTTTTATTTCATGACGTGCACTAAGCTCTCTTCCGGTAAGGACATTGTTCTTTTCAAAGAGAGCAATAGTCTTCTGAGATACATAGGCATTTAGCGCATCGGGTGTATTGCTAAAGTTATTCAAGCCGCGTTTTGCAGCCTCTTCCTTCCACTCCTCACTGTAACAGTTCCCTTCAAATCTTACCTTTTTAGACTCAACAATGTAGTCTTTAAGGAGGCTGAAGAGTACCTCATCTTTAGATTTGCCTATGCCTATCATTTCATTTGCCATACTCATAAACTGCTTTATCTGGTCAGCTACAGCAATGTTGATGGTGATCATTGCAATTGAGCAATTTTGAGATGATCCTACAGCACGAAACTCAAATTTGTTTCCAGTGAAAGCAAATGGAGAGGTTCTGTTTCGGTCGGTGTTATCAAGGCTGATTCCTGGAATCTTGGAGATTCTAAGATCCAGTTCGGCTTTTAGACTTTCTGTAATTACCCCCTTTTCTGCTAATTCATCAAGTGCCTGGGTTAGGTATTCTCCAACAAAGGCTGACATGATAGCAGGAGGGGCTTCGTGACCACCTAAACGTTGGTCGTTGCCTGAAGATGCAATAGAGGCTCGTAGGAGGTCGTTGTGTTCTTCGACGGCCTTTAGGACTATTGATAAGAAGGTAAGGAATCTGATGTTCTCTAATTGGTTTTTTCCGGGGGCTAAAAGGTTAGCACCTCCATTCGTGGCAAGGCTCCAGTTGTTGTGTTTCCCGGAACCGTTGATTCGAGCAAAAGGTTTTTCATGAAGAAGGACTGCCAGATCGTGTTTGCGAGCTACCTTTTTAAGTAGGTGCATCATCAGCTGGTTGTGGTCGACCGCTAGATTAACTTCCTCGAAAACGGGGGCTAGCTCAAATTGATTAGGAGCAACTTCATTGTGCCTTGTCTTAACAGGAATACCAAGACGATGGGCTTCATATTCGAACTCCTTCATGAACTCCATTACTCTTTCAGGAATTGTTCCAAAGTAATGATCTGAGAGTTGTTGGTCTTTAGCAGATGCATGGCCGAAGACTGTACGACCTGTCAGCATGAGATCAGGCCGAGCCATATATAAGGCTGAATCTACAACAAAGTACTCTTGTTCCCAGCCAAGAGTAGCAATAACCTGTGTATCATTAAAACCTAAGAAACGATTGAGTTCAACTGCAGCTTTATCAATCTCACTAAGGGCTCGTAGCAGAGGGGTTTTATAGTCGAGCGCTTCACCTGTGTATGAAACGAAGATGGTTGGGATACACAGTGTTCCATCCATGATAAATGCAGGAGACGTTGGATCCCAGGCTGTATAACCTCTTGCTTCAAATGTGTTTCTAATCCCTCCATTTGGAAAACTTGATGCGTCAGGTTCTTGTTGAACCAGTTCAGCTCCTTTAAAACGTTCTAAAGCTTTGCCATTACCAATTGGATCTAGAAATGCATCATGCTTTTCTGCGGTCGCTCCGGTAAGTGGGTGAAACCAATGTGTGAAGTGGGTAGCACCTTTGCTAAGTGCCCAAGCCTTCAATGATGAAGCAACTTGGTCTGCTATACGACGATCAATTCGTTGCCCTTTCTCAATGGATGCTTGCAATGCTTTGTAAGCCTCCTCTGTCAGAAATTTCTTCATGGCCTCCTGATTAAACGTCATCTCGCCAAAATACTCAGAAGGTTGACGAGTTGTTGCAGCCTCAAATTTTCCGGGTTTTCTGTTCATCATGTACCCTAAGGCTTTGAAACGGATGTTTTCCATACTTGTAGTTGTTTAAAATGGGTTTTGCTGTTATATGGAGGTTGACATTAGTTTTAAACAATATTAGTCCTGTTCAGTTCAATTATTTTCTTATCTAAAATCTTATTTTTCAATATCCTACTATGATTTATATTACATTAATAGTAGTTTGGGTACCTGCTCTCAAGTTATACCTTTCTCTGAAATAATATTTTGAGAGTAGCTTTTAAGAGTTATTGTCTTCCTGATTCGTAGATGGTATCTCATATTAAACCTCAGTAAGTTTGTGCCTAATTGCATATTTAATCAAGTCAGCGGTAGAGTGCAATTCCAGCTTTTGCATAATATGGTTTTTATGAGTCTCTACAGTTCGGATACTGATGAATAGTTGGTCGGCAATCTGCTGGTTATTATAACCTGTTGCCACTAGCCTAAGAATATCAAGTTCTCTGATTGATAGCTCTTTCTGTCTGTTATCTGCTTCCGGTGATCTGTTTTTATTCAGGAAAGACTTGAATATAATCTTGCTTATTTCATCCGCATAATAGTCTTTCCCTTCAGCAAGTTGCTTAATGGCTTGAGTCAATTCCTGCTGAGTAACGTTTTTAGGGAGATAGCCGGATGCTCCGGCCTTTATTGCCTGCTGGATGTACTCTTCCTGAAGGAACATACTTAGAAAGAGAATCTGAATCTTATACGTTACAGCATGCGCTTTAATCTGACGTGCCAACTCAATCCCTGACTTACCCGGCAAGGAGATATCCATTAGAATTACATCCGGAAGATTTTGGTCGAGAAGTTTAAATAGTTCTATCCCTGAAGAGGCTTCCCCAATAATCGTGATTCCTGTTTGTCCAGCAAGCATCGACCGTATACCATCGCGAATAATTTGGTGGTCGTCGACCACAATCAGCTTAATTGATTCCATTTCTTCTGGGTTTAATCTTGCGTTTGTGGTCATTGTGTGCAATTGTTTAGAGATTAGATGGTGGTAGTTCCGCTTTATCACTCAGGTAGCTGGCAAACTCACTGAAGTTTTCAAAGGAGAGGTCGATTAGGGAATCATTCTCGGCCACCACCTTGGAAGATGCCCCAATAAATACGGTTGTCATCCCAAGCTTCTTTCCGAACTCCATATCCGAGAGCGAGTCTCCGGTCATAATGGATCTCTTAAAGTGTATATCCGGAAAATCTCTCTTTGCTTCGAGTCCCATGCCTACCTCTGGTTTCCTTCTTAGACTCCCCGAGCCTTTAAGATCTGAGCAATGGTATACTTTGTCAATCCGACCACCTGCTTGTTCTATTTCTGCTCGCATCATCTGATGGATACTATCCAGAGTCTCAATCTTCATTAAGCCTTTACCAACACCCTGTTGATTGGTGACAACAAATATTTTTGAAAATAGGGGAGTAATCTCTCCTAATGCCTCTTTAAAGCCATCGGTGAATTTAAACTCATCAACCGTTTTTACGTAATCGTCGATAAGTCTCACATTAATGACGCCATCCCTGTCCAGGAAAAGCGTCCAATTCTCATTACTTCTCGAAGGTAATGAAATCATTTTGCGCTTTTTCATAGTCTTCAGGGATTCCGATATCTATAAAGTATTGTTTGCAAACCATGCCAAATAGTGCCAATGATTCTGTGCTCTTCTCAAATAGATCCTTTTCTATCGAGAACTTTTCAGATGGCGACATATTCAGTAGCCACTCTTTCTTAAGTGAATAAACTCCACCATTGATTAAGCCCTTGCCCGACTGTCTCCCTTTTTCAAGAAAAGTGGAGATATGATTCTCAGAGTCTAAACAGATGGCTCCATATCGTGTAACATCCTCAACTTCTCTCAATACTAGAGCAGCAGGTGCTTGATTGGTCAGGGCAAAGTCATAGAACTTGCTTAAATTGACTCTGAAAAGTGTATCGCCGTTCATGACCAATGCACGTTTTCCCTCAATCTTTTGCATCGCCTTTTTGATTGCTCCACCAGTACCCAAAGGCTCAGTCTCTTGAGAGTATTCTATTTCTATATTTTTATAACTGTTAAAAAAGGTCTCTTCTACGGCCTCATGCAAGTATCCTGTGGCAAGGATGACTTTTGAGACGCCAGCATCCTCTAGGTAATCAAGAATCCAAGATAAAAATGGCCGTCCCCTTACTGGTGCCAACACCTTAGGCCGATCGTTTACAACCGACTGTAGTCTTGTTCCAAATCCACCTGCTAGAATAATGGCTTCCTTAAACATTATCTTGGGAATATAGTTGCTTCGACAATCTCACATAGGATATGTCCTAACATGATGTGGGACTCTTGAATTCGGGGTGTATCTGTTGATGGTACATTAATGAGAATGTCGGCTAATTCCTTCATTTGCCCACCTGTAGTTCCTGTAAATGCGATGCAGGTAACACCTATAGTTTTGGATGCCTCGAAAGCTCTTACTATATTCTTTGAATTGCCAGATGTACTAAGACCAACTAATACATCTCCTTTTTTAGCAGTGCCCAGAAGAAGCCTGGCATATATCTCATCATAGGAGTAGTCATTGGCTACTGCTGTCAAATAGGAGGTGTTAACGTGAAGTGCTTCAGAATTGAGAGGGGGACGATCATAATAGAATCTCCCGGAGAGTTCAGCTGCTAGGTGTTGGGCATCGGCGGCACTTCCACCATTACCCGCAAAAAGGACTTTCCCGCCATTTTGCAGGGCTTGAATACAGATGCCAGCCGCCTGATCCAGACGCTCCTGTAGCTGTTTGTCGTTAAGAATTAATTGTTTAGTCTCTAAAGAATGCCTTAAGGCAGTTTCTATACGCTCTTTGTTGGTCATATTTGATGTCTGCAATTCATTCACCTTCATTTGCAAAAATACTTAATTTTTTAAGAAAGTGCTATTTTAAAGGCTCCATGTGGATAGTCCTGTGGTTGTAAACTCATACCTTCTAGTTGCCCCTCCAAAAGATTTTAGTTTTTCTGATACTGCAAAGCGGGTGTTTCCCGGACAATAAAATGTCATAAAGCCACCACCACCTGCACCACTTATTTTGCCCCCGGTGGCACCCGCTGATTTGGCTCCTTCATATATTTGATCAATAAAAGGATTGGTAATACCTGAAGCCATCTGTTTCTTGAAGTTCCAACCAAAATCCAGTATATCGCCAATTTTATCTAGCTCACCCTTCAGGAGCGCCTCTTTCATCATGATCGATTGCTCTTTAAGCTTATGCATCGCTTCTATCGGCTTTTCACTCTTTTGCCTAACATTGTGAGCTTGTGCTTCAATAATGGTGCTACTGAGTCGTGAAGTCTCTGTATAGTAGAGGAGAAGATTGTGAGAGAGTTCGTCCAGATATCTCTGCCTGATTCGTAAAGGGTTGACGATTACTTTATCATTATCATAGAATTCCATGAAGTTGACCCCTCCAAAGGTGGCAGCATATTGGTCTTGTTTTCCTCCGGCCATATTGAGGTCAATACGCTCAATTTCGTAGGCAAGTTTTGCTATATCATACTCACCAAGTGGTAACGAAAGCATCTCGGTAAATGCCCCAAGTATGGCAACCATTAAAGTGCTTGAAGTGCCCAACCCTGAGCCCGCTGGGGCATCAACAAAGGTTGTTAGGGTAAATCCTTGGGTCTTGAATCCAAATTGCTTAACAAGGCGATTATATACTCCTTTATGTAGATCTAGCTGACCATTAATCTCAAGTGATTCATTAACAGATAGAGTTACCTGTTCATGTCGATCAGCAGAAACAAGTCTGATTATCTGATCCTCACGAGGTTCAATAGAAGCGTAGGCATACATGCTTATGGTGGCATTTAGAATGGCCCCACCATATAAATCACAATATGGTGCTACATCTGTACCACCACCTGCTAATCCGATTCTTAAAGGGGCTTTGCTTCTGAATATAGTCATATTGATATTTCTACAGTTTAATTAGTTTGATATAGGTAAAGTAAATAGAGCAACAGTACCATTCCTGGGGTTACTCTTTATTTCAATTGAGGCTGAGATCAGCTTGGCGAAGTCTTTACTCATAAATAGACCCAACCCAAATCCTGTTTCTCCGTCGGTTCCGGGTGTCGAAGAAAGTAGTTGGTTTGATTCTATCTTCTGCATGATCTTCTCGGATATCCCTGTCCCCTGATCTGAAATGATAATATCTGCTTCATCCCTTTCGTTTTTTTGTAATCTAACTTGGATTTCAGCTCCAGGTATGGAATACTTGATTGCATTACTCAGAATGTTCCTTAAAATTATCATTGTGAGTGAGCGATCAGTATGAATAGTTATGTTTTGTGTAAAGGTGAAATTTACTTTAAGGTTCTTGTGTTTTACTTGCTCCGTTTTTTCAGCCAGAAGTTCATTAATCAAACTCACAAGATTAAAATAGGATGGTCGTAAGGATTCCTTTTTGCTTGTGATTTTTGCCCAGTGCAACAGTTGGTCAGTAAGTTTTAAAAGCCCTTCCGATAAATGATTTAAATCAGTTATGGTCTCATCAATTTCACTTTTATCCATTGTGTCAGATTCACTCTGAAGGATATCAGTTAAAGTGATAATCGCAGCCATTGGACTCCTTAAATCATGGCTCATGATTTTTAAAAGCGTTGCTAAAGGCTCTTTTGATTCGTAATCTGAATCATTGAGTGATGCTTTTAATACAATCTCAGAATCTGGCGTTGTATCTGAACCAATTGATATGGATTTGGAAAAAGCTATATCATGAGTCCTCTTCCAATCGAGTATGCTTTTGAGTGAGCAGAAGGCAATGCAGTGGTCGTTTGAGAAACTGATCTTACTGTTTTTGATAGATCTGTTTAGAATAAGGGTCTGGTTTTGTTGAACGGTTGTAATAGCTCCATCAAATGGTTCTATGGTAATTTCTCCATTTAGGTTTACGAGCAAGGTATCGTTATCGATAGGTGTAGAAGTGATATCGCAGCCTCCGGAGGCTATTTGAAAGCTGAATGAAGGGATGAGTTTGAGAATTGCTGTCTCAGAGAAGAAGGAGAACATTGTATTCTCTTTTAAAGCTTCAAACAGGAGATCTTGATAGGTATTGCTACTGCTCATTCTTGCTTTTATTTAATTGCAAGATAATGCTCAAAATTGAATCAAGCATACGATCCCAACTGTATTTCTTTTTTTCTTCTGCGAGTCCTTTTTCGAAATAGTTTGATGGAAGATCGTAGAAGGTATTTATAGCCGATGCAATAGCTTTGCTACTGGGCTCTGAGACGAGCCCTGTTTTCATATGCGGTACAATCTCGGGAAGACCGCCTACATTCGTGACAATCATAGGTTTCTCAAAGTGATATGCTATCTGGGTCACTCCACTTTGAGTAGCTGTTTTATATGGTTGCACAATTACATCGGCAGCACTGAAATAGTCGGCTACCTTATCGTCTGAGATAAAATCAGTTTTTAGGACGATATAGTCGTCAATTTGAAGGTTCTTGATCTGCTGGAGGTAAGGCTCTGAGTTGTTATAAAACTCCCCGGCTACGATGAGTTTGAGTTTTGGTTTTTTAGGGCCTACCATTGCCATGGCATCTAATAAAATATCTAGACCCTTATAATCACGAATGAAACCAAAGAAAAGCAGATAGTTGAAGTTGGGATCCACTCCAATTATCTTACATGCATCTTCCTTGCTTTTAGGATTGCCATAGTGATCATAAAGTGGATGTGGATTGAATAGTGCCGGTTTTCTTTTAGTGAATGTTTTGAGGTCATGTAAGACCGAGTCTGACATTGCAATAAAAGCGTCAGTGAAATGAATGAAGTACTTAGTAAAGAATTTATCGCCCGGTCTGTGTTCATGTGGAATTACATTGTCGAGTATTGAAAGCCGGATCGTTTCTCTTCTGAATCCGGCAATTGCTGCAACAGTTCCGAAGGCGGGACCCATGAATGGGAGCCAGTATTTGGTGATGATAAGATCGGGTTTTTGTTTTCTAATGTAGAACCCGGTTTTAATCCATGAAAAGGGATTGATTGAACTTAATAATCGTGTGATTTTATATCCAATAGGCGAGGGCTGGTCGGTGAATTGGGTTTTACCGGGAAAGAGGAACGATGGATATTGAGTTGTAAAAGTGACTATCTCAGTATTTATTCCACGATCAGAGAATGCCTTAGCTAATCTCTCATTATAAGCAGCAAGCCCACCCCTGAAGGGGTGAGCTGTGCCTAAAATAATAACCTTATTTAGTTTATTTGTCATATCTCGTCTTCGAGTCCCACTCTTTTTTCAATAAGATAGTGATTTCTATCTGCAGAAGATCGGGCAATAAGCTCACCCAGAAAGCCTGCAAGGAATAGTTGAACACCTAGAATCATTGCGAGTAATCCAAAATAGAACAGGGGTCTTTCCGTCATTTTGTATTCGGCAAGCATGAATTTTCCATAAGCCAGATATATGGCGATACCAAAGCCAGCGAGGAAGAGCAGTGTTCCAAAGAATCCGAAGAAATGCATGGGTTTTTTTCCAAATCGGCCTACAAAACTTATTGACAGAAGGTCAAGAAAACCATTGATAAAGCGCTCCAGCCCAAATTTGGTGACTCCATATTTCCGCTTTTGATGAACCACTACTTTTTCACCAATCTTAATAAAGCCTGCCCATTTTGCAATAACTGGAATGTATCTGTGCATCTCACCATAGACTTCAATGCTTTTAACAACATCAAGTCTGTAAGCTTTTAGTCCGCAGTTAAAGTCATGCAGCCTTATTCCACTAATCTTTCTGGTGGCCCAGTTATAGAGTTTGGTGGGAATTGTTTTAGTAATTGGGTCATACCTCTTTTTCTTCCAGCCTGAGACAACATCGAATTTATCTTCGATGATCATTTTGTATAAGCCTGGAATTTCATCAGGGCTATCTTGAAGGTCGGCATCCATAGTGATGACACAACGTCCGGATGCGGCTTGAAAACCTTCATTCAGTGCGGCTGATTTTCCGTAGTTTCTCCTGAATTTGATAGCCTTAATCTCAGGATTAGTTGCGGCCAAAGAGTTTATCACTGCCCATGAATTATCACGACTTCCATCATCAACGAAGATGATTTCATAGGCTACTTGCATAGGTTTACAGACCCTATGTATCCAAGATGTCAATTCGGGAAGTGATTCTTCTTCGTTAAAGAGAGGTATGACGATTGAAATATCCATCAGAGATTATATAGTTGTGTTGGTGTCTTCTGGCTGATCGGCAAAGGGGTTTGATTTTGTTTTGGTTATTGCAGATACGATTAAGGCAACAATCAAGCCTATAAGTAAACCACCCCAAATACTCTGTGCAGCACTTGATAAAGGAGTTACGTTCTCAAGCTCGGCAATTGTTTTTTCTAGCTGTTCAGCTGGAATCATTCCACTCTCCTGCATTTTTACAATAACCTTATCCATCTGTTCATATAGGTATTCAGTATCAACGAATGTATAGAATAAGAACATCAGTACTGCGTTTACGATTGATGAGACAGCACTTACTGTAAAACTGTTGAAAAGACCCTGGCTGTATGTGAGATAACCCCCAAATACTGTTTTCTTTAGGTGATTATTACTGTATATTAAAGTGCCAAAATAGATTCCAATGGTTAGAATTAGGCTGATGATCCCAAATGAGATACTCATGATGTCTACTTCCAAAATGTAATAGAGAAGGAAGATGATAAAGTTAACAGCAGCTAACGCTAAACCAAAGCGTAGTGCATTGGCTAAAAGAAGGTTGGTCCGGTTTTCCATTGTTGTTAATTTGAGGGATTATGTATTTGCAAATTTATAGATTTCCTGCGTACTCTGTTTTTTTTCTTCAACATTGCTGATGTTTCAATGATTTTTGTAATTTTGCAGTGGGTAAGTCTTGCACGACCAGCTCCCGACAAATCCCCCCAGGACCGGAAGGTAGCAAGGGTAGTTGGTTGAGCGGTGCGATGTAAGTAGCTTACCCTTTTTTTATTTTATCTGTTTTAGTTTTGTTTAGTGGTATTTCTTTAAATCTCATAATCCTGAATCGAATTTACTTTACTGTAATCCTATTTTAGGATTATAAACTGGATATGAACGGGACGAGTAAAAGTTATAAGAGAGACATAAGCAAACATAAGAGAACATAAGAGAGTCATAAGAGAGATATAAGAGGGATATAAGAGGGATGCTTTAGAGAGGCTGATTATTAGAGGTTTGGAACGGGACTATTTGTGGCTGATAGGAGAGATTCAAAATTCAAAGATTTGCCACTAGCTACTATCAGAAAGGATTTGAATTCAAAATTCAACATTCAAAGATTAGCTGCTGGTGCCAGACGCCAGACGCCAGACGCCAGATGCTAAACGCCAGACATCAGAAGCCAGAAGCCATTATTCTTCAAGAACCTGCTTTAACCTTTGATACCCTGATTTGCTTACAGGAAGCTGCCTGTTGTCTTTTAAGATTGCTATCCAGCTATCTTTTGTATAAGCCTCAATTCTGATTAAGCAACCCAGGTTTAGTATGATAGTCCTATGGATTCTGATAAACTGTCTTTTGGGGAGTGCATTTTCAAACCATTGCATGGATCTGTTTTTAAGATACTTTTTCCCTTTATGGTAAATTGTGACATAATCGTCGGCACTCTCAATGAAGTCAATTTCATTTGAGGGGATAACTTGAATCCCATCAAGATGTTTTACCACTATTCTGTTTAGATTCTCTGGTTGATATTGTAGCTCTGCTTTATCTATTGGTTGATGTTCACGACTACCATTGAGTGTCGTTAGTGCCTTCTGTACTGCTGTTGCAAATCTATCCCTGCTGTATGGCTTCAGGAGGTAATCTGTAGCACTTGACTCGAATGCCTTTAGCGCATAATTGTCGTATGCTGTAGAGAAGATAATTACGGGTTTTGTGTCGAGAAGTTCGAGCATTTCAAACCCACTTAATTTTGGCATTTGGACATCTAAAAAGATTAAGTCAGGTTTGGATTCCTGGATCGTCTTAAGTGCTTCAAACCCATTCGAGCATTGTCCTATAACCTCTATCTCTTTTATGTCTTTAAGATAGTCTAAGATAAGCTCTCTAGCCAGAGTCTCGTCATCTATAACAAGTGCTTTGTATGCCATTTTCTACTGTGGTTGCGGAATGGTCAGAATTAGGGTGAACATATTACCAATTTTGTAGTGATTAAGCAGATCAGCTCTTCCGTATTGAAGAGATAGACGCTTTTTGAGGCTCTCGAGACCGAATCCTGTACCACTTGAGTTAGTTTCATCGATATCGAAGTTATTCATTATTACCAAGGTTAGTTCATTATTAACCAAAGTACTTCGGGTAAAGATTCTAACGATATCTCCTGACTGGCATACGCCATGTTTGATTGCATTCTCATAGATTGGTTGAAGCATCATATTGGGGAGTTTTGCTTCTAAACAATCGTGGTTAATGGTTGTATAAACTTCGAGACGTTCTCCAAATCGAGTCTTTTCGATGTCCAGATAGCTTTCAATGTTTTTTATTTCCTGGTTTAATGTCATCATTTCATTGGGGTTTAATCTGATCGAGTATCTCATAAATTCGCTAAGCCTGACCACCATATCGTGAGCCCGTTCAGGAGAGATTTTTGTTAATGCAGCGATAGAGTTTAGGCTGTTAAATAGAAAGTGCGGGTTTATCTGTGCTCTAAGATTGTTCACTTCAGCTTGTCTGATCAAATTTTGGTGCTCCTCTGAGCGTAGCTGATGTATTTGCATCAACTGTTTTATGTTTGATAGAACAAATAGTGTATTTATAGAGAAAAAGGTTGCTAGTATCTGTATACTTCTGGCTGTTAAGGCTAATGGAAGTGTGAGTCGAGAGTTTTCACTATTGTTAAAAGAATGACCTAAAAAATCGTTACTGGTGAATTCTTCTGAACCAAATAGTATCAGCCAATAGATGGAGATAAGTAGTAATGATGGAATTATAATTAATAAGGTTCCTCTCTGAATACTTCCATTACTAGGAGTCGTTTTAACGATGTACCATAAAGGAAGGGTTAAAAGAGTTAAGGCGATGCTTCTGACAAGAGCCAAGGTAAGATCCTCTAATAATCCGTGCTGAGGGGAGCCCATAGAGGATCTTAATATCACAAATTCTGCAATTAAATTGAGGATTGTAATAATGATCAGCAGGGTTCTGATTGGCTTCTGAGTCAAAACAGGATGAAGCATGACAATTAATAGCTTTTTATCTCAATACCACCCATAATAGCTGTACCTTCCAAGTAGAGGGTCTTCTCTGGCAGGCTGCTTGGAATTACACCTAGTTTGGTTCGCTTATCACCAATACCACCAAGTATCGCATTAACATTGCTTACTACAGTCCAGTCGCTCGGAATGATTAAAGTTGCACCTCCCATGATGGCTTCAATGGTAATTGCATTTTTCCCGGTTGAGAGGGTGCAATTTATTAGACTAATTTCAGCTCCACCCATGATGCAGGTTATACTTCCTCCTTTGAGTTGTTGAGTGGTGACAATCCTTTCTCCTCCACCTAAGATGGCTGTGATCTCAAACGTGTCATCATCATTGGTCTTTATGTGCTCTTTGGTAAAGGGAAGCCTATGTTTATTTCTCTTGTTTTGACTGAAGATCAGAATGACTCCAATAGCTATCAGTAGGAGTGGCCAGAACATTTTATCAAACTCAATTGATAGATTGAATATTCTTGGAATTAGAAAGAAGCCTCCTATGGTAACTAAAAGTAAGCCTGTCCTGCTTACCCCTTTTCCGGAAAATGAGAAGAGTCCGATAACAATTAGAAGCATGGGCCATGAAAAAACGATGTAACTAATATCAACCGTGAAAAAGTTGTATTTGTCTGCAAAAAGTAGTACACCTGCAATAATTAACAGAATACCTGGTAGAAAAGACTTTTTAAAACGGTTATGTTCTCTTTTCTTAGTCTCATCAATGTTGTTCATATATTCGTTCATGTTATTTTTCTTTTGTTTTTACAAAGGTAGATCGGCTTTTAAAGGAATAAAAGTAAAAAGAGGTCACTAGCTTGATTTTGTCGGTGAATGGCGAAAATCGAACGATGAATGGAAATTTTGTAGGGTTGTGAGTTTTTAGGGAGGTAATTATTTCTAAAAGGGACGGAGGAGATGTCTTTTATGACCTTTTTAAAATGAAAAAGAGGATGCCCTAATCAGGACACCCTCTTTCGAGTATATAAAAACAGAGTACTAATTGATTATCTCTTAGTTAAAGATGTAACGGACACCAATCTGAGCTTGCCAACGTGAGCTTAAGATACCGCTGTCATCGATACCCCAAACGTCACCCTTAGGAGCTGTGAAGTTGTATTTAGGTGTTGTTCCGTCAGCTTCAAAGCCAATGA
>JAJTBW010000308.1 GCA_021286705.1 Sphingobacteriia bacterium | reverse complement strand
GCAAAAGAAGGAGATACAATCAGAATAGTAAATCAGACTATTACAACCGACACCCTCCATCTTGTGGTACAACAAAGAGACTCCGTTCTTTGGGGTTCAGCATGGAGAATTCGTTTGACTTTAAAAGGAACCGAAACATTGGATACCGAACAGTGGATTGATGGAGTTGGAAACTTACGGGGTCTAGGGTTTAGTGGAAGTTCTATATTTCCGGCATTATGTGGTAATGAAGAGCTTTTATGCTTTCACGAAAACGGCGAGCTCCTTTGGCTTAACCCTCTGTATAACGATTGTTCACCAATGCTGTCAACAGAAGAACATGATAGTAATCAACTCTCATGGACATACGAGCGTCAGACTAACAAATTAATTATCTACAACATACCAAACAGCAGCGAGAGGCAGAGTTTAAGGATCTTCACCATTAATGGCCAAACTATCGGAGAGTTTGATTTGAAAACACCTCAAACTTCAATTACTCTATCAGGAATCCCAAACGATATTGTCATTGTTAGTATTTTCCGAGATGGTAAGAGAATAAAGGGATTTAAAATTGTAAAATAGAATTACCTAAGAAACACTATAACCATTTGATAACACTTAATTCTCTAACTTCGACATATAAATTACCTTTACAAGGATTATCAAAGCGAACATGGAATACAGATCTATGAATTATTTTCCTTGTTCTTCAGGTCATAAGTACTATAAAATATTCAATTATGAGAAGGGTGTTATTAACCACACTATTGACAATAATTGTCATCTATGTTTCCGGACAACGATTTAAAGGAGGACTATTTGCAGGTGTAAATGCCAGTCAGGTAGCGGGAGATATATCATCAGGATATAAGAAACTGGGAATCACATTTGGTGCGACTGTTGAAACACCCATTAATGAGAAATGGAGTTTAAAGATGGAGTTGGGCTTCTCACAAAAGGGAAGTCGGGAGAATCCAACTGACGAGAATGGCAACACTCAAATGCTTATGAGGTTAAATTACATTGATTTGCCATTATTACTTCGTTATAAAATAAATAGGCCACTAACCGCACAAATTGGTCTAGGTTATGGGTATTTATTGTACCATTATGTTGAAAACGATTATAGTACAACTACCGTCGCAGGAACCCCATTTAATACCCATGCTTTAAACATTTTAGCAGGGATCAGTTATTCTATCTCGACAAGATTCCTAATAGATTTCAGAGCAAACACATCCCTTATTCCCGTAAGACCCCATTCTTCGGGTGCCTCCAGATGGTTTAATCATGGTCAATACAATGATGTTTTGAGTCTAACCCTACATTATAGTCTTGGTAAAAATGAGGAATAGAGAAGGGGGAACGATACTTGCAATTACAGGAGCCAGCGGCTCAATTTATGCTCAAAAGATGATTGAACTGTTAGTCAAACAGCAAAATCCACAACGCATACGTATCATCTTTAGTGAGCAAGGAGAAAAAGTGTGGAAATTTGAGATTAACGCTGCAATTCCATCTGATCCAAACATAAAACTACTCTCCAATCAAGATCTTTTTGCAGATATCGCCTCTGGTTCCTCAGGATACGACAGAATGATTATATTACCATGCAGCATGGGTACATTAGGGCGAATAGCCAATGGCGTCTCAGCGGATTTAATTACCAGAGCGGCAGATGTCATACTTAAAGAGAAAAAGAGGTTAATACTCTGTATACGAGAAGCGCCGTACAACAAGATACACCTCGAAAACATGTTAAAAGCCAACTCGTCGGGAGCAGACATTTTTCCATTGTCACCCTTCTTCTATAATCATCCAACAAATCTTGACGAAACCATTAACGCATTAGTCAATCGGATTGCCGACTATTCTGGACTGGATGCTGAAGCCTACAGGTGGGGATAGCTAAATGGCTTCTAGCATCTGGTTAGCTGGCATCTGGCTTCTGGCGGCTAGCTGCTAGAAGCTCCCTTCCAAATTCCTGCCTGCAAGCCCCAAAAATTCATGCTTCCAACTCTCTGATATTCAACATCCCTAAAGCTCCCCTCTTATATCCC
>JAJTBW010000113.1 GCA_021286705.1 Sphingobacteriia bacterium | reverse complement strand
CATAAGAGAACATAAGAGCGTCATAAGAGAGATATAAGAGAGATATAAGAGAGATACTTTAGAGAGGCTGATTATCAGAGAATTGGAACGTGACTATTTGTGGCTGATAGGAGAGATTCGAAATTCAGAGATTAGCTACTAGCTACTAGCTACTAGCAGCTGGCCAAGATGTCAATGAAAGTGTCGAAGTCAGGACATATTTAGATAAAAAGTAAAAAATTAACGGTGAAACAGAGCTATAAAGTTTTGTCCCATGTTGAACATTAAAGGCGGTTACCTGTTCGGATTTTATAAATAACAAAACTCAACCTCAAAGTCATGACGATAGGCGTAATAAAGGAAAAAGCTCCTGAGAAGCGTGTGGCGTTGCTTCCCGAAGCGGTTGGAGAACTAGTCAAAGCCGGTCATAAGGTGATAGTAGAAATGGGGGCTGGTGAGAGTGCCTTTGTTTCTGATAAAGACTATCAGGATGCCGGCGCCTCCATTGAATCGAGAGAATCTGTTTTAAAACTTGATCTTGTTCTGGGAATTCAACCTCCTGAAGGGGATAAGACTGGAATGGGCAAGAATCAAGTCTTTATTGGTTCGGTCTCTCCTCTCGGAGATAAAGCATTAATTGAAAATCTTAAGGCAGAAGGGGTAAGTGCATTCAGCCTTGATATTATCCCCCGTACTACACGGGCACAGGCTATGGATGTACTCTCCAGTATGGCTACAGTAGCAGGCTATCAGGCGGTTTTAACTGCAGCGGTAATGCTACCAAAGTTCTTCCCCATGTTTATGAGTGCTGCCGGAACAATTAAACCTGCCAGAGTTCTCATTTTAGGGGCAGGTGTTGCCGGATTACAAGCTATTGCTACTGCAAGGAAACTTGGGGCAATCGTTGAAGTTTTTGATGTTAGATCTGCTGTTAAAGAGGAGGTTAAAAGCCTTGGTGGTAAATTCATTGAAGTAGAAGGGGCTAAGGAAGATGCCGCAGCTGGTGGTTATGCCGTTGAACAATCTGAAGAGTTTAAAATCAAACAGCAACAACTTATCCACGATAGGGCTGTTGCTGCTGATGTTATTATTGCCACAGCACAAATCCCGGGAAGAAAAGCACCGGTTCTGGTAAAGGCTGAAACAATCAAACAGATGAAACCAGGCTCTGTAATCATCGATCTAGCTGCTTCAACAGGAGGTAACTGTGAGTTGACTAAAGATGACCAAATAATTGACGTCAACGGTGTAACCATCGTTGGAAAGTCTAACCTGCCTTCTGCCAAACCTACCGATTCAAGCCGCATGTTTGGAAAGAATCTTATGAATTTCCTTAAGCTTATGCTTCAGAAAGATGGGACACTAAAACTTGACTTCGCCGATGACCTGGTCAAAGGAACCTGCATTACCCATGAAGGCGAAATCGTCTCAGACAGAATCAAACAATTCATCAGCTAATCACTTAACCAATGGACAGTATACTTGAATTTATTTTTCAATATCGAGAATCTATCTTTCTTGTGATACTCTCGATATTCCTAGGGATTGAAGTTATATCCCACGTTCCGGCAGTTCTGCACACTCCGTTGATGTCAGGAGCCAATGCAATCCATGGCGTTGTCATCATTGGGGCTATCATCGTTATGGGGCATGCCTCTACCCCACTCTCCTTAGTACTAGGTTTCTTAGCCGTTGTGCTTGGCACCCTTAATGTTGTCGGAGGGTTTGTAGTTACTGATCGAATGCTGGATATGTTTAAGAAAAAAGTTAAAAAATAGACATCATGGAAGCAAATATCATCAACTCTTACACATGGCAGAGTGGGATACTTGAAGTATCCTATATTCTGGCTTCCGTCTTGTTTATCATAGGGCTGAAAAAACTCTCTAACCCGGAATCGGCAAGAAGAGGTAACCTTATGGCTGCCTTCGGCATGGGTTTAGCTATAGTTGCAACCCTACTGTTTCACACAAAAGATGGAGAATCAATAAAGAATATTCCATTAATTCTTATTGCAATTGCTCTTGGAACCGTAGTTGGTTGGGCTATTGCAGTCAAGGTTAAAATGACAGCGATGCCTCAATTGGTATCCCTATTCAATGGCATGGGTGGTGCAGCAGCAGCCCTAATCTCTTTAATGGAGTTTCCTCACATCAACCCGCTTCTTGTTAGTGAATCAGGATTACTCAATGGACATGTTCTGGCAATCTTATTAGGACTTATGATCGGTTCTGTCTCCTTCGCTGGATCAATGGTTGCATTTCTAAAGCTTGATGGCCGTCTAGGCGATATCAAAGCCCCCTGGATACGATACATCAACATGATACTCCTCGTGGGTCTGCTAGGCTTTATTGCGTTTATTATGCTATCAAGCGGCACACCTGACGATATGCTTCCGATGGTCTATGTCATGTTCGCTATTGCTCTGGTTTATGGTGTCTTGTTTGTCATGCCAATTGGCGGTGCAGATATGCCGGTAGTGATCTCACTACTTAACTCATTCACCGGTGTAGCAGCAGCAATGGGCGGTTTCTTATACAACAATCAGGCAATGCTAACCGGAGGTATCCTTGTGGGTTCAGCAGGTACAATTCTAACTGTTCTGATGTGTAATGCAATGAATCGCTCGCTCATCAATGTAATTGTTGGTGCATTTGGAGGCGGTGGCGCAGCAGGACAAGAGGTTGGTGGCGCAATCAAAGAGATCAGCCTTAGCGATGCAGCCGTTCTTCTATCCTACTCTCAGAAAGTTGTCATTGTTCCGGGCTATGGCCTTGCAGTGGCTCAAGCGCAACACCTATGTCATGATCTTGATAAGCTTCTTGACTCAAAGGGAGTTGAAGTAAAATATGCGATACATCCAGTAGCAGGACGTATGCCAGGTCATATGAACGTCCTACTCGCTGAAGCCGATGTCCCTTATGACAAACTCATAGAGATGGACGACATCAATCCTGAAATGCCAAACACTGATGTTGTCATTGTTATCGGTGCAAACGACGTAGTCAACCCGGCAGCTGAGACTGATCCTTCAAGTCCTATTTATGGCATGCCTATCATCAAAACCCATGAAGCAAAGAATGTTATCGTTATGAAACGCGGTATGGGTAAAGGATATGCTGCTATCGAAAACAATCTGTTCTTTGCTGATAGAACCCGTATGCTATTTGGCGATGCCAAAGAGACTTTACAAAAACTGGTTGGGGAAGTCAAAAGTCTATAATTGAAACCCTTAATCAATGAAAGGTGCTAAGCTAACTTAACACCTTTTCTTTTTCTATCATATCACTAAACAGACCAAAATAAACACTCCGAACCCTGCCTTAAAGTATCAATGCTAAAAGAAAAATCCGCCTAAAAAAACTGAACTAAGCATCAGTTTACCTGATAATTAAACTCATTCTCTTAATCAAATAAGGTTAACACAATTAAACAAGTTAGGGTCTAAGCTTGGAACTTATTTAGAATTATTCTAAATTTGCCGAATTAAAGTATTCCACTACCATTAATACCGAAATGAGAAACATCAGGACTAAAGTAATTAAGGCAATGGCCATTCTCAATCTGGCCATCCTGTTGCTTTTTAGTTTTAGTCTGCTTCGGTATTACCATCCGCATCAACTGCCCGATGGCACCATCATTTGGCACTCTCATCCGTTTTCTGCAAATCACGGATGTCTTCCAACGCACCAACACAAGGGAGGTGGCACATCCATCGTTGATAACCTCTTCTCAGGTCAAGCCGATATTTTATTCAATCTTACTAAATCGGTAATAACTGAGTACTGTATTCACCAATACGCTAATCTAACCGAGAGTGTTAACAAGAGTTGTGCCTATCTTCAATTATCCCTCAGAGGCCCCCCCGTTAACTAAAGAACCTTTTCAATTGATTTTATTGCTAATTCCGCTTTTACCTACCCCCTAAAAGGTGGGAGGAGAGAAGTATGTCAAAGCGATTGATTAGCTCATTAAACTTATTAAGTCTTTTACGACAGTTAACTGATTCAAGCAGTTAGAATCTCTATGTCTGAACATTAATTAACCTTTCATTTATACCAACATATGCGATACAGATACCAAATCATTATTCTGTTCCTATCACTTCTAATTTCAAAAACTATTCATGCCCAAAGTGATGCCAACATCACGGGTCATGTCATCTCGAAAGGAGTTCACATACCGGGAATTACTATAATTCTTAAGGGAACTCTTTTAGGAACTGCGACTGACCATACAGGTCATTATCAATTGAGAAATCTCCCGGTAGGAGAATACACTCTACGTGCTCAAGGAATTGGCTTCATTAGTGAAGAAAAGAGCGTGTCATTAAATAAAGGAAAAACTATTGAGGTTAATTTCGAACTTGCTCCTGATCAGATTCAACTTGATCAGGTTGTTGTTTCAGCCAATCGAAACGAGACCTCACGACGTGATGCACCTATCATTGTAAATGTACTCACTCCAAAGCTTTTTGAAAACACACAATCCAGTAGCTTGGCCGGAGGATTAAACTTCCAAACGGGTCTAAGGGTTGAATCCAGTTGTCAAAACTGTGGCTTTCCACAGGTACGAATCAACGGATTAGAAGGTCCTTACTCCCAGATTTTAATAGATAGTCGCCCCATGTTCAGTGCCTTGAATGGTGTATATGGATTAGAGCATATCCCTGCCTCGATGATAGAACGTGTTGAAGTGGTAAGAGGAGGTGGATCAGCAATCTATGGGTCAAATGCAGTCGCCGGAACAATAAACATCATTACGAGGGAACCTTTAACAAACAGCTTCTTAATGGATTATTCCATTCAGGGGTATTCAAAGAATTCGATTGGTCACAATTTTAATATGAACTCATCTCAAGTATCGGATGATAATCAAAGCGGGTTGGTAACTTATGCGATGTTTAGAAAACAAGATCCTTGGGACGCAAACAATGATGGTTTCAGTGAGATCGGAAAGAATCAGGCAGGTGCATTCGGCTTACGTGGCTTCTTAAATATAGGTAGTAATAATAAACTGACATTAGAACTACACTATATCAATGAGGAGCGTCGTGGAGGCGATAACTTTACCTTACAACCTCATGAGAGTAATATCTGCGAAATGGCTCGACATAATATCACAGGATTGGCTCTCTCATGGAAACACTTTAGTAAGGATAACAAAGGTTACTTTAACCTCTACAGCTCCACACAATACACCGATCGTAACAGTTACTATGGCGCTGAAAAGAATCCAGACGCCTATGGAAGAACCTCCGACTTTATCCTGGTCAATGGATTGCAGTATACCCGTAACCATAACCTTCTCTTTGCCCCGGGCACCCTTACTGTTGGTGCAGAGCACAACTTCAATGAACTAAAAGATGCTATGCCGGGATACAACCGCTCTATTGATCAAGAGGTGAACATCATTGGAGCCTTTGCTCAAAATGAATGGAAAACAGAACACATGACCATTCTTGCCGGTGTCAGAGCCGATAAACACAATCTGCTTGATAATATAGTTATTAGTCCGCGACTTACCTTTAAATACGACTTTGACAACATACTTCAGACCCGGATGAGTTTTGGTACAGGATACCGCGCTCCTCAGGCATACGATGAAGACCTCCATATTGCCGCTGTAGGTGGCGAGGTGCACCTAATCTCTCTGGCTGATGATTTGGGTCCGGAAAGATCATATACCATAAGTTTCTCAGGCGACCTATATAACAATTCCAAAGAGATGCCTGCTAATCTTTTAGCCGAGGTTTTCTATACTCACCTATCAGATGTCTTCATTTTAGAGGAGAAAGGACTTACCCCTCAAGGAAATGTGATTCTTGAAAGAAGAAATGGACCCGGGGCTACTGTTAAAGGCATCAATCTGGAAGGAAAACTAATTCCGGCCAAAGCTATCTCTTTACAAGCAGGATTCACATTCCAAAAGAACAATTATGAAGAGCCTGTTTACTGGTCGGATAAAGAGGGGGCAGAACCTGCTACAAAGATGATGAGATCTCCTGAGACCTACGGTTACTTCACATTCACAGCATCCCCTGTTAAGTCATTGAATCTGGCTTTAACAGGAACTTATACAGGAACCATGGATGTACCACATTACCTCGCAGACGGGCATGACAGACTGGAAAAGACTCCCAACTTTTTCGATGCAGGATTTAAAATCTCCTACAATGCGGTGAAATTCGCAGGACTAACCGCTGAGTTCTATGGTGGAGTAAAGAATGTATTCAACAGCATCCAGTCCGACTTTGATAGTGGTGTCTACAGAGATTCCAAATATATCTATGGACCAAGAGAACCTAGGACGATTTTCTTTGGAGTTAAAATAAACAGAGGAAGTTAAAAAGGTCATTTAATCAAAAGAGACAGGGTGTTGAAGCGTTAAAAGGCATCAACACCCTGTTTTTTTCTTAAGGGAAAAGCAGTAACGATTGAATTTGAGTACTGACAAAAATTGAAAGATATTGAAGATAGTCTAAATATCTTGAGTAAATTTACTAGTAGTATTGAGTAAATTCTCTCAAGATGTACGAACGTCCTTATTTTAAACAGGTTAAATCAAGAATAGAAGAACCAAGAAGGTTTATTCAGGTAATTCTTGGGCCACGTCAGGTAGGTAAAACTACTATGATAAATCAGTTATTATCTCAATCATCCATATCATATACTTATGAGTCGGCTGATGCTATTGCGGCAACTAACTCCGTTTGGCTAATGCAAGCGTGGGAGACTGCCAGAGTAAAAATGAAAGCCTCTGCTGCTTCTGAATACCTTCTTGTGATTGACGAGATTCAAAAGATTGATAACTGGAGTGAGATCGTCAAACAGCAATGGGATAAGGATACCCGTGAGAATGTAAATATCAAGGTAATCCTATTGGGCTCATCCCGACTTCTTATTCAGAAAGGATTGACAGAGTCATTAGCAGGCCGTTTTGAGACATTTTATCTTGGTCATTGGTCATTTGCGGAGATGCAGGCTGCTTTTGGCTGGACAATCGAGCAATACATCTATTTTGGAGGATACCCTGGTTCAGCAACTTTGATTAATGATGAAGAGCGCTGGAAGAACTACATTAAAGACTCGTTGATAGAAACCAGCATTTCGAAAGATATTTTAATGTTGACACGGGTTGACAAGCCCGCCTTGCTGAAAAGGTTATTTGAATTAGGCTGTTTATATTCCGGTCAGATACTCTCTTATACAAAAATCATAGGACAGCTTCAAGATGCAGGCAATACTACTACATTAGCTAACTACCTCAAATTGTTAACCGATTGCGGTTTGTTAGGTGGGCTTGAGAAATATGCCGGAAATGTTATCCGACAGCGGTCGTCGAGTCCAAAGTTTCAGGTATACAATAATGCTTTACTAACATCACAAGATGACGAAACCTATTCCACGGCCATCGTCAATCCCAAGTTATGGGGACGGTTGGTAGAATCATCCATAGGTGCCCATTTACTTAATCATGCGGTTTCTGAAAGGTATAATCTCAATTACTGGCGAGAAGGCAACAATGAAGTAGACTTCATACTTGAAAAAGGAGAAAAGATAATTGGATTGGAAGTAAAGAGTGGAGCCAGTGCAGATAATACAGGGATGGGGAAATTTAATGAGAGGTTTCATCCTGATAAAATGCTACTGGTCGGAACTGGAGGAATTCCTTATGAGGATTTTCTTAAGATTAATCCGAAAGAATTGTTTTTTTCATGAGATAGAAGATGATCCCCCCCGCCCTCAATCTAGAACTAAAAATAAATCTCCTGCTTCATCTGCTCAGGCTTAATCCCTTTTGCAATAAGAATCTGCCAGGCATCCATTATCATCTGTGAGCTGCCGCAGAAGTAGACCAGCGTATCTGGGTCAACGTCATTTTCAGATAAATAATCGGTCACCCTTCCGGAATAGTTATCGTCAATACCACGACTTAAACAATAGATTAATCTATCCTGATTATAATCCTCTGGGTTACACCTCTCAAATGGGAAGCGTATTCCATGCAGTAGTTTATAATCCAGATCAGGGTAACTTTTTATAAAAGAGTGGAAAGGAGCAATACCACTCCCAGTAGCTATAAACAGATACTTATGCTTTAAAGGCTCCTCGGGTAGTTTAAAGTACCCATGGGGGCCATCAACAATAATACTCTCTCCCTTTCTCAGGTCAGATAGTCTTGGAGTCAAAACCCCACTCGGGACGACTCTGAAAAGGATCTCCAGGTAGTCGTCATTAACTGAGCTATATATAGAATATTCACGTTGAATACCAGTTCCCGGAATAGAAACAGAGACATGCTGACCCGGAATAAAATCCAGTCCGTCACGCATAAAACGAATAACAAATAACTGTGGAGTTATCTCAATAACATCTAATACTTTGTGTAGTTTCTCTCCTCTAACGAAATTATTAAAAACGGCCATTGTTTTCTCTGTACAACAACTCGCCATGCCACATTGTTTGAAACGAAACATGAAGAGTTAATGTAAATGGACAAATAACCACTATACAAATCAACCTTTATCCTAACTTTAACTAGGTAAAGTATCTATGCTAATTCTCTATAACAGCACCCTTCTTATCAAAATTAAGTGTTCGTACATTCAGCGCCTTACCAGTGTTATCATAGACCGATGAGGTTTCACGGCTTACCCATCCCTCCGGCGAGATTAATCGATCAATACTCAAGATAACTATCCCCTTTGAGTTATATCTTCTAACCTCGGCCTCCAGTCCTCGCTCATATCTATACGACTCCATAAAACTATCAACCACAGCTCCCTCACGATAAACAGCCACACTCATCCCGGAAAGCGTAGAGTCATTAAGGTAAAAGAATCTGGTAATCCTACTTTCAACCAGGTTGTTAGCTGTGTCTAGGGTCTTTCTATTTATCAATACACGACGGTTAAGGGCATCATAAGTGTAGTATTGATGCTGCCAGTATTTCAACTTTTGTGTAATAGAGTCAAATGTAACATCGCGAGTATATTCCAAACGGTGTAGAGAGTCAAATTGAGCAAATGGCTTAAGCGATAGCTTTGTACTATCAACAGCGACACTCTTATTCTTAGTAAAATCAGAAACTATTGTATCACAGCCATAAGCCAGCATCATCAATAGCACAAAAGGGAAAAGCCTTCTCATTACTTCGTAATATTATACTATTAAACAACGAGTATCATAACCTTTCAGTGAAAACCTGTAAAACTTATATTAGTTCATTCTTTTCAAATCGAGCTATTCAACTTTGATGTAAATATATGACCTTTTTCAGCGTGTAAAGAAAGTATTATCCTTCTGAATAGCGTCTGGCTTTTTCAACACCGGTAATACGTGAAAGGCGGAAGAGTAGTTCGTGCAGCTGATCTGTATTAAACACATGCACCTTGAGGCGCCCATCAAACTGACCGTTTTTACTCTCAATTGAGACTCCTAAGAGGTTAATTTTAAGATCCTTATTAATCACCTGGGTTATATCGTTAAGTAACCCGATACGATCATCACCTGTGATTTGCACTGTGGTTTGATAAGGTTGAGAATCTTCCGTGGTCTTCCTCCAGAGAACCTCAACCAATCTATGAGGGTATCTCTGGTGCATATCCCGGGCATTAGGGCAATCGGTACGGTGGATGGTAACCCCTTTCGAGATGGTGATAAATCCAAAGACATTATCACCATAAATTGGTGAGCAGCACTTAGCCAAAGTATAAGATACCATATTGCCGGCACCCTCAATAATTAGTTGATTATTAGCACCACTCTTAGCCACTAGGGTATTAAGATCATAACGACGCTCCTGTTTTACCCACCGGTCGGGTTGAGACTCTTCAGGCTGAGCATTTAAAAGAGACTTTATCTGCATCGGATCAAGCTGTTCACTTCCTATAGCAGCATAAAACTCATTTGCATTCTTATACTTAAGGGTCTTAATTATTTTCTCGATCTGCTCATCTGATAGATTTAATTTCCAGTTTCTTAACTTACGGTGAAGCACTTCCCGTCCCAGATCGGCATCTCTCAGCAAAGACTCATTGAGAGCCTGTCTTATTCTATTTTTAGCTCTGTTGGTTACAACAATATTTAGCCAATCGGCTTTGGGTCTTTGTTTAGCCGAGGTTATTATTTCAACGACATCAGCGTTGTTGAGAATATGCCTGATAGGGACAATCTTTCCATTTACTTTAGCCCCGTTGCAAGTGGCACCCACATTTGAATGAATCTCGAATGCAAAGTCCAGTACTGTAGCATTAACAGGTAGTTGTTTTACATCACCTTTTGGAGTTACAACATAGATTGAGTTGCCAATAGCATCTTTGGTATCCATACGACCAATCTCACCGAGCGAATCGGGGTCGTTGTTTTCGAGTAAAGATCTAACCTGAGCCATCCATGAACCGAGTTGATCGGCCCCTCCCCCTTTCTCTTTATAACGCCAGTGAGCAGCATCACCACTTTCGGCGATAAAATCCATTCTCTCAGTTCTGATTTGAACCTCAATCCAACGACCTTCATCAGTCTGCACAGTAGTATGCAGACTTTCATAGCCACTGGCTTTCGGAGCCGATATCCAATCACGCAATCGAGAGGGGCTTGGTTTATAGATATTTGAGATTATTGAGTAGATTCTCCAACATACAGCCTTTTCATCATGAGGTTCACAAGAGGCAATAAGTCTGATGGCAAACAGATCATAGATTCCATCAACATCCACCCCCTGTGCCTTCATTTTTGCCCATATTGAGGGTACCGATTTAAAACGCCATTTGATCTCACATTTAATGGCATTCCGTTCAAGTTCCCCTTTAATTGGTTGTATAAACGAGTTAAAAACAGCCTGTTGCTTAGGCTTTAAATCCGCCACCTTCTTTTCTATAGAGGAGTATATATCAGGATAACTCAACCTCATAGATAGCTCCTCCATCTCAGATTTTAGTTTATATAAACCTAAACGGTGAGCAAATGGTATGAAAATATACTTAATCTTTCTAATAAGTAGCTCATTTTCAGAATCACCTGATGTGGCTGTTTTTAGTTCATAATAAAGAATCGCCATCCGAACCAAGATGACTCTTAAATCACCGGAGAGAAGAAGAATGAGTTTTCTAAAGTTCTCTGATTCAATCTCTATTCTCTTGAAATTAAGAGATCTTAACTGACGAAGGCCGTTGACCATTGTCAAACAAGATTTACCCCATTTGCCAGAATCAGTAATAAGAATTTCATTCATTTGCTCAGCTTCTGAAAGCACGGCACTAATAATTGAATCAAATCCTAATCCTAGATCAGTTACTATTATTTTACAAATGGAAAGAATCCTTACCAATCGAGGATCATCAATGGCTAGAACACCCTCTTTTTGACTTCTAAAATAATCAAAAGCTTCTAACAGAGACCTTTTTTCATTTTCATGCAGAGAAAAGCCAAAGGATGTAAGAATGGATTGATAAAGAAGACTAGATTCAATGCTATTTTTTTCCATTGTATTAGATAGATATTGAGTTAAAAAAAATGCCGGTCAGAGGAAATCCGGCCGGCATTAAGTAAAGATCAAATTGTAGTTTATTGCTTTGTTAAATCTCCTGATTTTCCTTGGCCGGGCTTAGGATTATGTATTCCAAGAGATTCCCTCATTGAGGTATCGGCCTGGATATTCTGCATCTTATAATAATCCATAACACCGAGGTTACCTGTCCTAAATGCTTCAGCTATTGCCATAGGAATTTGAGCTTCGGCAGAGATAACAGCAGCTCTGGCTTCCTGTGCTTTAGCTTTCATTTCCTGTTCATAAGCAACAGCCATTGCGCGACGTTCTTCAGCCTTTGCTTGAGCGATATTCTTATCGGCATTGGCCTGATCCATTTGCAAGACAGCACCAATATTCTTGCCAACATCAATATCAGCTATATCAATAGAGAGAATCTCGAAAGCAGTACCTGAATCAAGGCCTTTCGCAAGAACTAATTTTGAGATAGAATCAGGGTTCTCTAGAACAATTTTATGTGATTCAGCAGAGCCAATAGATGAAACAATACCTTCGCCAACACGAGCAAGGATAGTCTCTTCACCGGCACCTCCAACCAACTGCCTGATATTGGCACGAACAGTTACCCGAGCTTTGGCAACAAGCTGAATACCATCTTTAGCAACAGCAGTAACCGGTGGAGTATCTATAACCCGAGGGTTAACCGACATCTGAACTGCTTGAAAGACATCTCGACCTGCTAAATCTATAGCAGTTGCTGTCTTAAAATCAAGATTCATATTAGCCTTTTCGGCTGATATAAGAGCGTTTACTACATTCTGTACATGACCACCAGCAAGGTAGTGAGCCTCCATCTCTTTAAGTGAGAGCTGTAATCCTGCTTTTGTTCCGGCAATAAGACTATTCACTATTACAGCAGGTGGCACTTTTCTCCAGCGCATAAAGATGAGTTGTACCAACGAAACAGATACATTCGAAACTAACGCAGAGAACCATAAGCCTACTGGTATCAGATAGAAGATTATCCATAAGCCTACTAAAGAGGCTATTCCTAAAGCCAAAAATATAAATACTTGATTTTCCATAACACAGTTTTATAGGGGTTTAATTGTAATCTTATTTCCTTCAATTTTAACGACCTCAACCTCTTGTCCCTGATCAACAAAACCTTCCTGAGACTGAACTTCAAAATCTTCAGATCCAAAACGTACCTTTCCCGTAGGTGCAAGTCTGGAAACACTCTTGCCGCGTGCACCAGGATAAACAATAGATCCATCGATCAGGTTCACTTTTGACTCTATGGACTCCTTTAGGGAAACACGTTTCCATGTATTAGTACGTAGTGAAAGCCACAAACAGACGATACTCCCAACTAGAGAAGCACCAAGCACAGTGAGACCTGTTTCATATCCATATTGCACCCAGGCTTGCCAAACAGCAACAGCAATAGCCACGAAGCCAATAACTCCGGCTACCGATGTACCGGGTATAACCAACACCTCAAGGATAAAGAAAAGCAATCCAACAATGACTAAGACAATTATAAAGGTTAGAGACATGTTTTCTTTTTATATCGTTATTGAATTTCTACTGTCAGATCTCTGTTTCCGAGTTCAACAAACAGAGGAAATAACTCATTGAAACTTCCATTTTTCACGCCACATTTACCTTTGAAATGGGCAAGAAGAGCACATTGTTCAGCCTGTTCTACCGTATGTCCACAAACATCTATCAACGATGAAATAACATGGTCAAAAGAGTTCACTTCATCATTAAACAGTACTAACTCCTTTTGAACATCTGAATCTGTTTGAAGATCTAATTCTGGTGTCTCTTTCTCTTTGATCATATTTATTCTATTCCCGATCTAAAAATAACAAAAAAAGTAACCCCCTCCTGATCGAATGCTAATTATTTGCTTTTTTACTAATTTCTAATCACTCCTCCTCCCTCTTTTTAAACCACTATGGCTCTCTTAACAGCCTGTTTCTACTTTTATTCAAAGTAAATAACAATAGTTCAATTTGATTTTACATGACAGTTTATTAGAACTTAACAAGATATTAGCTAAATATGATTGACGATATTCTAACCATCCCACTTTTATAATTTGGCCTCCCATGATCTCTTAAAACAACTACCTTCAATTTTTACCTAGAATTTCACAAAATTGTGAAAATTCATCAAGTGTCTAATTAAGTGAAACTTATTGCACCAAGGCTACCAAAGATTTAACTAATTGATTTAATAAACCTTACAACTGTCTCTCCCGTTCCTCTATATCCCCTACATCTCATCAACATCCCCTCAACATCCCCTCAACATCCCCTCTATATCCTCTACCTATATAGTCCCTATCTTACACGAGTTTATAGGGAGAGGATAGG
>JAJTBW010000112.1 GCA_021286705.1 Sphingobacteriia bacterium | reverse complement strand
ATTGATATTCATGGTGATCTGATAAAAAAAATCTTTTCGCAGATTCCGAAACGAAGAGAGGCTGATGTTATCTACCTCGACATTACCAATCCGGATCATAATTTCAGATTCAATCCATTTGTGAAAGTTCCCTATGAAAAAAGACCTTTAGTTGCTTCTGGCATACTTGATGTATTTGAGAAATTATGGAAATCAGCCTGGGGATTAAAGCTTGAGCACATCTTGAGATATATCCTTCTTACTCTCCTGGATCAGGAACAGGCTGATATTTCAGATATTATTAAAATAATGGATGACGAAGGTTTCAGAAATGAATGTGTTAAATATGTTGTAAGTGATGATATTAAAAGATTCTGGCAGAAGGAATTCAAGCACTATACTAAGGGTGATCTTCTGCCGATATACAATAAGGTGGGGGCTTTTCTTATTTATCCGGCCATTAAGAGGTTATTGATTGATAACACCAATGAAATCTCATTCAGACAGATAATGGACACTCGAAAGATATTGCTAATAAATATTTCCAAGGGTGTCTTAGGAGAAAATGTATCAAGCATCCTGGGCTCACTCATTGTAAACTCCTTATCGTTCTCAGCATTCTCACGAATTGATATTCACGAAGAGAACAGAGTCCCATTTTTTGTCTATTTGGATGAGTTCCAAAATTTCACAACACTTTCCATGATAAATATGCTTTCAGAGTTAAGAAAATTTAAACTGTCTATGATCATGGCCCATCAGTATCTGGCTCAACTAAGTGATGAGATTAGAGAGGCCGTTTTAGGTAACGTAGGAACAGTCATCTCCTTTCGACTTGGAGTTTCGGATGCCACGTATTTTTCAAAAGAATATTATCCTGATTTTGATGTTGTTGATATTATTAACCTCCCTAACTATGAAATATATTTAAAATTAATGATTGACGGAACACCATCAATGCCGTTTCATGCCACAACTTTAAAATGGACAGAATGACAAGATGTCACTTCTATTATTCCAACACTTTCGAGATTAAAATATGCCTAAACTTTTAAATTTTAATGTCATGGGAAAACTAAATGAGATATGTGAAATTGAGGTGGTATATAAAAGACCAGCTATTGCATACATGCAAAGCATAACACGGAGTGATGAAATTGTTGATGTTTTTAGGAAACTAATCACGGAAGAGAAAATTGATTTAAAGGAGTTCTTTCTTGTTGCTTTATTAAGTAGGAATAATCTTGTACTTGGTGTATCTAAAGTCAATGTAGGTTCAACCAATGTAACTATTGTCAATGTCAAAGAAATAATTCAGCTTGCTATTAAAACAAATGCATCAGCTATTATTATCGGACATAACCACCCGAGTGGTAATTTGAAACCTTCTGACAATGACATTTCGATTACCCGAAAAATAAAGAATGTGTGCGAAACGTGTGACATCACTTTACTGGATCATATTATTATGACGAGTGAAAGCCACTATTCCTTTATTGATGAAATATGAATTTAACCAAGCCTCCTCTTTTGGAGGCTTTTAAGTTATTAGCTACTTTAAAAAATATTTGAATTTTCGAATAATGAATTTAGATAATTTTTATATTTACAGAATAACTTCAAAACCAAACCAATATGATCACATTCCTGCTTATTATTGTAGGTCTTCTTGTGGTTATTAGTATTCTCAGAAAACCGAAAGAAGATTATCATTCCAACTGGGCTCAACTATTATCCGGCTTTAAATTCTCAACAAAGGAATTTTACAAATTAGTGGAGAAAGAGATGGAGAGTCATAAAATTGATGGATTGTCATTTGACGAAGTCTCTCTGAAGACTGGTAGCGTATTCTCATCTGAACGGTTGTATTTAAGGGTTGAGTGGAAAGAATATCAATATGACTTATGTTTTGCTCCATTTGGCGACGGTTGTTTTGTTTCTTGGTGGCTTATATTTAAAACTGCGCCGGAAGAAGAATTTTTGACCAAGATTCCATTTATCGGCGGCTGGATCGGAATGGCTTTTTTTAAAAAGACATACTATAAAATTGACACTGCCAGTATGTTTATGACTTACGCTCAAAAATCAGATTAAGTGAATTCGAAAGGAAACCGATTCTTAGGGACATATTCAAGAGGTAATGAACTCTCAAAAAGCAGTTGAGAATTTTTATGAATGGGAGTTAAGAGGACGAGGATATTTGCTGTACCCTTATCCAGTTAAAATTGAGCCTAAATATCGAGAGTTTTACCAGTCATACAATAATACCGAATATGTTGATGATGGTAAAGTTCCGAGATTATTTGAAAGAATATTTTCAAGTAATACTCCCATCGCAAACGAAGAATCCTATGAAGAAAAGCCACCAAAGCCGTATGAATATAGTTCATCACTAGTTCAGTTGAAAATCTGCTTTCCCGAGAGACACGATTTTAAAAGTTCACTTTCGATTGAATTTCTAAATATGCTGTCTGATAGCAAGGGGCAAATATCTTTTGAGATTATCGGTAAGCATGATTTACTTGAAGTTCAAATAGTCTGTCATACAAAAGACCATAAAAGAATACTGCATCTACTAAAAGCATATTTCCCTAATTCAATTGTAGCAGAGTTTGGACTTGAATATTTCCCATTTGATATAGAGGAAGAAATATTGATTGCTGATTTTGGGTACAATGAAGAATTTATGAGACCGATAAATACTTCAATTGATACCTTGACTAGCGTCTTGTCGACTTTAGAGAATTTACACGGAAATGATGTTGCTATGCTTCAAATCATTTTCAAAGGAATCAAAAAACCTTGGGTCGGGAGTATTGTTGATTCAGTTGGAATGGGTGCAAATAGCTTCTTCCCAGATTCTCCTGAAATGGCGACTTGCGTAAAAGCGAAAGTCGCATCTCCTTTGTTTGCTGTCGTTTTCCGAGTAGCAGTTCAGTCCAATAATTCAAAAAATGCTCAAGCACTTACAAATGAACTGATGCTAAATATAAGGACTGCCTCACGATCAGAGTTCAATTCTCTAATTCCTTTGAGCAATGAGGGTTATGAATATGAATCCCATTTGGAAAATCTTATTCTCAGAGGCACTAACAGATTTGGCATGATTATGAACAGCCAGGAATTATTCCCATTTGTTCATTTTCCAAATTCCCCAAAACTTATTAGTCATGATTCTAAAACAAAAGCTGTACCTCCTTCTTTGATTGGCAATGAATATCTGATTGGAATAAATAGTCATCTGGGAATTGAGAAGAGGGTTACTTTAAACGATGCTCAAAGGCTAAGGCATACTCATATTATTGGTGCAACCGGAACTGGTAAATCAACACTGATTTCAAATCTTTTTCTTGAAGATATTAAGAAAGGAAACGGATGTGCAATTTTTGACCCGCATGGAGACACGATAGATGAGATAATGGATCATATTCCACAAGGTAAACTAAGGGATGTGATTCTTATTGATCCTTCGGACAGCGAGTATGCTATTGGGTTTAACTTGCTTTCAGCCAAAACGGAGGTTGAAAAGATCGTTTTATCTTCTGACTTGGTTGAAGGTTTCAGAAGACATTCCACTTCTTGGGGAGATCAAATGACATCTGTCCTATCAAATGCAATCAATACCTTTCTCGAATCAAAAACAGGTGGAACATTGGTTGAATTAAGAAGGTTCTTGATTGAGGATTCATTCAGAAGAGAATTCTTGAAGTCAGTGAATGATAAAAGCATTCATTATTATTGGGACAATGAGTTCAAAATATTGAAAAAGTTCAGCATTAGTCCATTGTTGATCAGACTTGATACTTTCCTGAGGCCAAAGATCATTCGAAATATTTTGTCCCAGAAACAAGGTCTTGATTTCAATGATGTAATCAATGAGAAAAAAATTCTGCTAGTTAAGTTATCTCAAGGACTTATTGGAGAAGCAAATAGTTATTTGCTTGGAACTTTAATCCTGTCCAAAATATACCAAGTTGCTCAAGCCAGACAATTATTACCTAAAGATGAACGTCCCGCTTTCTATATCTACCTTGACGAATTTCAGAATTTTATCACTCCCTCCATCAATGCAATATTATCTGGGGCACGAAAGTATGGAACTGGTTTAGTTTTAGCACATCAGGACTTAAATCAAATCAAAGATGCGGATATCAGCAATTCTGTTCTTTCAAATGCCAATATTCGGATATGTTTCAGATTAGGTGATTTTGATGCAAAGAAGTTGGAATCTGGTTTTTCAACTTTTGACAGCAACGATTTACAGAACTTAAATGTAGGTGAAGCCATAGTGCGGGTTGGGAAAAATACTGATGACTTTTCATTAAGAACCTTCCCTCCCAAACAAGTAGAAGAAAATGAGAATCGAAGGATTATCATTGAAAATACAAGGGGGAAATACTCAAAAAGAATTTTCGAGATTGAAGAAGAATTGAATATATTTTTGTTGGATTATGTTGAGCAGAAGGTTGTAATAAGTGAGGAAATACCAAAACAGAAAGAAGAAGTCCAAGTTGTAAAATCTAATATTGATAGAAAGGGCAAAGAATATCTTGAAAATTTCAAGGAAAAGGAGGAAGTCAGAGAACATAGGTATTTACAGACCTTTATCAAGAAAATAGCTGAGCAAAGGGGATTTAAAACCAGTATTGAAGAGGTTGTTGAAAATGGACGGGTTGATGTTTCATTAATAAAAGATTCAATTAAAATCGCTTGTGAAATTGCTGTTTCCAACACTGTCGAATATGAAGTTAAAAATATCGAAAAATGCTTGGATGCTTGTTATTCATTGGTTTGTGTAGTTTCAAAAGACGAAAAACATTTGAAAAAAATAAAAGAAAAGGCGGACAGAGAAATTAAAGAACGAAGCAGAATCCATTTTATTAATCTGAATCAAATATCAGAATTTTTGGATTCTATGGAGGAGAATGATGAAAAAGAGGTTAAAAGGATTAGAGGGTATAGGGTGAAGGTAAATTACAGAGCAGCAGAATCAAGCGAATTGAATAAAACTATTAGTCATAATGAATTATGAAGTTGGAATTATCATTAAATATTTTATATACCTTTCATTATAAATTTATAAAGTGGTGAATAAAGATTTATATTTAAATAATCTGCAATCAAAGGTTGCGCATTTAAACGAAAAGACATATTGTCATGCTGCTGCAAAACGACTATATACTCAGCAAAAGTGGCTTCCAGCAGAGGCATCCATATTACTTGATTATTCGTCTGATATAGTATCAAAAAAAGTACTTGAGTTAGGTGCTGGATCTGGGCGTATTGCATCGGTTTTGAAACATAGGGCAGCTGATTATTGTGCAACCGATATAAATTATAATATGATCACAACCCTTAGAGAAGTCCATCCAGACGTTAAAGCTATGGTAGCTGATGCAAGAACATTAGAAGGATTTAATGATTGCGAGTATGACACTATAATTTTTTCGTTTAATGGGATAGACTGCCTGCCATTTCATGAAAGACCTGTAGCACTTTCTTCGATTTACCGTGTACTAACCTCTGGCGGTGCATTTATTCACTCTACTCATAATGTATTTCATGCACGATCTGCTTCATATCATCCTAAACTATTTAATTCAGAGGGTTCATTCGCGGATTTTTGTTTACGAAAATGGAACCGTTGGAAGATTGCCCGATATGAGTACTATTCGCCGGAATATGCTATAGTAAATGATCGTTCACTTCAGAATGGACTTTTAAACGTGTATGTGAGACCCGAAATACACATTGCTCAACTTACTGATGCTGGTTTTAGTATTGATGCGATATATGAGAGAAGTGGTTATAAGCTTGAAAGAGGTAATCTTCCAACAGACCAGTGGTTTTACGTTGTGGCTAGAAAACAATAAAGATTAAAATGATTGTAACCTGTCATCAGCCACATTTGTTACCCTGGGTCCCCTATTTAAATAGACTTGCTCATTCTGATATGTTTATTGTTTTAGATGATGCCGACTATAGGAAAAATTACTTTCAAAACAGAACACGAATTGTTGATGGTCTGATGCGCACATATTGGTTGACTATGCCGGTTAAGCACGTCCACCTTGGTACTCCAATTTCTCAAGTACTAGTGGATACTTCATCTGCTTCGCTACGCATATCTCTTAACAGACTTAGGGAGGCATATAAGGATCACTGGGATAACGAGTTTCTACAATCGGTCTTTTCTATTCTGGAAAAACCTCCGTCCAACCTATTAAAAATAAACATGTTATTATTTGATCTAGTATTATCAGAACTATCAATTAAAAAGCTTGAAATTATTCCAATATCCAAAATTGTAAAAAAAACACCTCGAGAAGAAAGAATCCTTACTGCTCTCAAAGAAGTAGGTGCAACAAGATTAATAGTTGGAATGGGAGCTATGGCTACCGCTCATAATTTACCAAAGTGGGAAGAAGCTGGGATTGAACTTGATTACCAAAGTACACAAAATATTCAAGATAACTGCTCTTTAAAATTTGGAAAAGGAATTAGCATTTTGCATGATATTGTTACTGTAGGATCTGCAAATGCAACAAAAATAGTAAGGAATTTTTGGACCCCTGAAAGATTAATACAATGAATAGTGAGGCTACATTAGAATTCTGTCGAGCACGGTCACGCCCAATATTCGATGCTGATGACGGTACATTTCTTGGAACTGCTAGCGTAATCGCAACTAATTGCCTGCTGACCTGTGAACATTGCATAAATGATCGCGAGAGAATCAAAGATAATGAAAAGGTATTTTCTGTCGCATTTCGGATACCATGTACAGACACTGTTTTACTTGAATCTTCTTTTCCACAAGATATGACTTATTTCGTTGCTTCTTCTGACGAAGCGCGAATTGGTGAGGAGGTTTTCATTTATGGCTATAGAAAACGTGATGGTGAGTTTAATGATGTTGTAATTTTAACGGAAATCGGTTCCTTAGGTGATCGAAAATTATCAGACAATTGTAAGACACATCAAGTTTATGGATTTGGAAAGAGATATTTGCTAGAGTTTGGGATGAGTGGTGGTGTCGTTCTGCGCAGATCTACGTTCGAAATGATTGGTTACATAATTGGATATGATCATCCTTTGAATGAAGACCGGAAGGATGATGTTTTTGTATCAATTTCCTCGGTTATAGCAAAAAGCCCATTACTCAAGAAACGCCTGACTTACAGCCATCAGCAACGTGCAAGTCGAATTAATCTTGCTCGCCGATTATTATCACTTTCAGGTTTTGCTGTGAATGTTGTACAATTGGGTACAGAACCAGGGTTAGATGAATGCTTGGTATGTGCTCGGGGCGAAGGCGTTCTGCAAAATATTATTTTAATAATTACCGCAACCTCAGAGCAAAATCATAATACAAATAGTCTAAAAGAACTGTATTCGCATACATATGAGTATACCAAGCATCTCGATACGCATTTTGATCACATCTTCGTTCTTGTTGATGAAGGCATGCCTTTTGATGCATCTTTACATTTTATCGTAACAATAGAAGATCTCATAAAGTCGACGCCAATCAATTCAACTTTTAACAATGGAGACACTGGTCTAATTGCAGGCCAATTTCTGCCTCGGTTTGTTATTGATACTGTTGAAGAGCTACCTGTGCTGGCAGCTGAATTTATTAAAAAAGCAGTTGAAAATGGTATTAAACTAATTGTTGTGACTGGATCTGTTGGAAGTGGTAAGTCGACTGTCATTACTAATTTTCTAAGCACTTCTAAAGATCGGATGGTTACTGGAGACAATCAAGCCCCTGTTACTTTTGAAATAGATTTATTAAATGATATTGACGGAAGAATACCAAAAGGTAAGAAAGATGCCTCTGGACCCGTAGTTGTTTCGTTAATTGGCTTTGATTTGCTCTGGACTATGGGGGATACGACAAAAACGCTTCGTAAAATTCGTCTGATTATATTAGAACTAAATAAAAATTTTAAAGATTGGACAATTTTATTATCAATAAGTTTGATACATGAACGAACCAAACTTATATTAAACCCTGTATTAACATTTATGGACAATGTTGGCCCATATAAAATTATTGAGTTGCTTCCTCTTTCACCAGAAAATGTCAAAAATGCCCTTTTGTTTGAACTGGGTGCATCAGAGGGGAATGCTTGGTGGAATACCATTGTATCATCACAAGAAATCTTTCAGATTGCTCAGTGGCCTACTGGTTTATCGGTGCTGCTTGATAGAGTAGTGCAGGCATCATGGAGCCATCATAAGGCTAATCAGATTGAAGTTATCGCGGCATTAGTAAATGGTTTTTTGGGAAGACTAAGTGGAAACACACAGGGACTTCCTCCGTCAGCAACAATAAATTTTTTAATAGCTTTAGCGGAGGAAATAAATGCGACTCAAAAGATGCGAGTGTCAATTGAATATGCTCGGAAGATCTATGCCAATATAGCACCGCAGACGCATAATATTCATGCTATTGCTATTTCCGATTTAATTGTTCCAGGACTCATTATGCAGTCAGGATCACCTGATACACTTGAATTTGAGAGTCCAATTTATCTTCACTATCTTCTTTCTTTGGCAGTCATAAAAAGTCTTAAGGTGGGTAATTTGGGCATTGCCAACCCGCTCTTTCACCGTCGTATGCCAATCGCATTATTAGGAGATGTTATTCAGCTTGGTATTGAAGAAAAACAGATTTGGAACTTGATCAAATCAACAATTGGGGGAAAGAATGATGAAGTAGGATTTATAGGTGGTAATTGCATTTCGCTATTGAGGTTATTAAAAATAGATTTTAAAGGTTGCCAATTTGCCAATTGTTACTTACGCGGTGGCATTTTTACAGGCTGTGATTTGTCTAATGCCGATTTCACTGGTGCCACACTGATAGATGTTGGTCTAGCCAATTCAACCCTTAACAATACTAAATTTAGTGGAACAGATTTAAATCGTGCTGATTTGAAATCTGGTTGTACTATTTACCAATTAAAATCAAACTGCTCAAATGTATATGCTGCAACTAGCTCAAGGCATCTTGTTCGTATAAAGGCAAAGCGTGACAAAGTACACATTTCAAATATTGATGGATTTAGCGATGCGGTTTTCGCTGTTGCTCTATCGGTCAGCAATGATCTCGTTGTTGCAGGTGGTCAAGATGGGACCATTCGGGGATGGTGTTTAACTAATAATGAACCAAGGTTTATTTTGCGTGGGCATTTCAGCGACATTCGTTCACTAGCATTTGTAGATAATAGAATTATCTCTGGATCTGTGGATGGTCAAGTTAATGTATGGTCACCTTGGTCATCTTCATTATTAAATTCTTTTTCTCTTTGTGGCGGTGAGATATGGAGCCTTGAAATGATCAATGAAAACATGGTTGCGGTTATATGTGATCGGAACCACCTTCACATTATGAGTCTAATTGACGGGAAAGTGGTCAAGAAGTATAATCTGCCGAACAGATATACAAGAAGACTGTATATTGATCACAAATCAAATCGTTTGTTTGTAGGCTGCAAAGAAAGTATTTGGATGTTGGATATAAAGGATCACACAAGTCTACTTATCAAATTGCCTCACCCCTTTGTTCGGACGATTTTTCGTACACAGTCTAACGAGTATTTAATAGGAGGTGCGTATAGTAAAATACTTTGTGCCAATGAAGATTTTACAGAATTCAATAATGTGTCCAACAGCGGGAAAGACTACATTTCTGATTTTACTGAATACACTAATGGCACTGTGCTTTGTAGCGGTGCAGGAGGTCGTTTACTATTGTTGAAGAGAACCTCGCTGGGATGGGCTCAAATAAAAGATTTCGGATTATTAGATGGAAATTTTCAGTTGAATGCAGTGGGTGCCGATTTCCAAGAAGCAAAAAATATTCCGGCAGATAGGAAAAAAATGTTAAGTGAGAGAGGTGCTTTAATTTAAATTTATAATTTTAGAAAGAAAAGTGATGTATTCAAGAAAGATAAATAAGTGTATAATGGGTGATATGACTTCATTTGAGTTTATTAGTGCTGGCGAATTATGCCACGGGCGTTATAAAAAAGTAAATAATGATGCTCCTGTTTTGCTTATAGCAACAGGAGGAAGCAAAAATGGGTCACTTAGTCAGTCAAGGATTAAGCCAAGGAGATCGACGACATTTAACCTTGACGAAAGGTGTTAAAAATTTAGTTGATATTTTGGAGCATGTTTTAGAATGGGACTGGGTTCATTTAGATAAACTTGCATTAATGGGCTCTAGTTTTGGGGGAAACGTTATACTTGACTACCTTGCAAGCGATGAAGCATTAGAAGTGCGAGGAGCGACTTTCAAATCTCCATGTATAGATCTTCGTGAATCATATCTGCAAGAGCTAGGTACTGATGGAATGAAAACTTGGCAGCAAGATGGATATTCAGAATTGACTGGACTTAATTGGGAAGTAATTGAGGACGCTGATGCCTCAAATCTTGTCACCCGACTTGGCAAAATCAAAGTACCCCTCTTTATTACTCACGGTGTTGAAGATGAGTCAGTTCCAATAACGCAAAGTAGAACTGTACGTAACATAGTCTATGGCATTGTCGATTTGCTTGAAATGAATGGGACTAATCATCATTACTCGGCACGTGACGATTGGGATCGAATGGCCTCAGTTCATATAGGATGGCTGAAACATTTATTTTTTATAAAATAATAGGTTTTTATGAAAAGTGAAATTAGATTGTCCATTGGTTCAAATGGGGCTGAAGTGGTAATTGGTGAAAAAACAACTTCACCTACAAGAAGTGACTTAGTACGGACATCAGCTGAAGGTAAAATCCATGATGTAATAAATTCAACGGTTGTGGGATTAGGAGATGTTGCAGGAATCATTCTGGATGTGTTTGAGGAATTTACCAATGAAGCGGCATTAAGAAATCTCAAAGAGCATGGAAAAATAACGATAAGCTTTGGGATGGCTGTTGGTGCCAATGCAAGTCTGAGGATTGTCGGTGCTAAAGCAGATGCTTTTATGTCAGTGCAACTTGAACTCAAGTCTGATGGTTCCAATCAATTAAATAGTAAAGTTGACTAATCACAGAATAACAAAATAGTTACATTCTGCTCTGTGAAAGCATGCTTATTAATTCAAATTATATAAAAATTAAAAGCATGAGAATAAATATTATGACGATAAAACAAAACTGCATAGTTGATTTGCTCAATTACATCAGCCTAGAATTTCTATATTAAACTGGTTATAAAGAAGATACCTTAAATATGACTTGGGTTTCATAAGCAAGACGTTACTGTGTCCGATTATAGCTGTGCTATATCGACACCTTACTTCCAATGTCTATATTACTGATATCCAGTAATATAATTTAAAAATGAAAGACAACAATATTCAAATCTATATAAGATAACAATGCTATTTTCTGTAGCTACAGCAAGTTTATATTTTTGTCCATTTGAGCAAACCTTGGAAATTATTGCTGAAGCAGATTTCAAAAATATCGAGCTAGATTTATTTTGGGAGAAAAATGATTACGCAATGGCTCAGCATTTGAGGAATGTGCCAATTAAAAAGGCTGTGAATCTTATAAAAAGGTCAGGATTGAAAATCTCAAGTATCCACGATGGCGGTGGGTTACTGGAAAATAACTATTCAACAGAGGGTTTTATAAATCCTTCAATAGATAAATATTTGAATGAATTAGGATACGCTCCGGAATGCTTAGTATTTCATACACCTCACATTAAGGGTAGAAATAATCCAGACTTATGGAAAAAGATTTCAGATAGGATTGTTTGTTCAATTGAAAAATATCGTAAGGTGTGTTCGTATGTAACCATTGAAAACAACACTTCTTTCAAGGGCTATTATGTTCCGTTGACAAGCCCAGAAGAACTTAATGAATTTGCAACCCAAAATGAGTTGGGTATAACATTTGATACAACGCATTATGCTGATATAGGGATCGATATTATTGAAGCAGCTAAATTAACACGGGAGAATATCAAAACCATTCATCTTAGTGATTTTGTGAAAGGTAGAAAACATGTCTTTATTGGAGAAGGAGAATTAGACTTAAAAGGGTTCTTTGAAATAGTAGATAAAAATAACTTAAGCATCATTACTTTAGAATGTTCACTTTCATCAATTAACAACCCCGATCAATTTATGAATTTTAATGAGATGGTTAGTAGGCTAAAAGAAGGGAAAACAAAACTTATGAATTTTCTTAAATAATTTTTTATATAACTAGATAATACCGCTTTGAATTACTGTCCAGTTCTTACTGGGATTCCAATAATTCTGAACAGATGATTCATTATCAAATAATAATGATAACCTAATTTACTGTATTGATCAAAACTCTTTTTGTTTTAAAATTCATCCATTTGGCTCTTGTTGACTTTCCATAAACCATTTGCAGAAATTCTTAATTCCATTCTCGAAATTGGTTCTCGGATAGTAACCAAGTATATTTTTGGCTTTTGAAATGTTTGCGAATGTTGATGTCATATCGCCAGGGTGCCTATCAATGTATACTAGATTGGGCTCCTTATGATAGATTTCATATAACTTACTCACTACGTCATTTATTGAAATTGGATTAGCACTTCCAATATTAAAAATTTCATAAACCTCATCATTTTTTGTAATATATTCAATTGCCAGCAGTATACTTTCAATAACATCATTTATTTCTGTATAATCCCTTTGAGAATTACCATCACCGTAGATTTCAACTATCTGATTTGCTTTTATTTTAGTAGAAAATTTATGAAATGCTAAATCAGGACGTTGGTTCTTACCGTAGACAGAAAACAATCTTAAAATGATTGCATTAATATTGAAGAGATTAAAATAATTATATAGGAGTAATTCACATGCCTTTTTAGATGATCCATAGGGTGTTAACGGTAAATCTGTACAATCATTTTCAGAGAAAATTTTATTTGAATTTGAACCGTAAACAGTAGATGAAGAACTAAAAATAACGTTTTTAACTTTATTATGCCTCGCTAATTCAAGGATATTCTTTGTTCCTATTATGTTTGTCTGTAAACATGCATCAATATCTGAGATAGACGGCAATACACCGACTTTACTCGCTAGATGAATAATAACATCAAAACTTTCATTTTTAATTTGGTGAAGTTCTTCACAAACGTTTAACTCAAAAAAATTGAAATTTGGGTATCGCCTTAAGTCTAATATATTTTGTTCTTTAATACTTCTCGAGTAAAAGTTATCAAAACTATCTATTCCAACTACATGGAATTTTTTATCTAATAAACTTTTGCAGAGATTAGATCCAATAAAACCTGCTACCCCAGTTAATAATAACTTCATATATAAGTTTTTAATTACAGCTATTTTATTAAGAGTGTTATCAAAGGTATTTAAATTAAAAAAAGTATTCCAGGTTTTCGATATATTAGAAAGATGAGGATATCATAGGAGGGGGCAAAATATATAATGATTGTAATTAAATAGAATACCTTTTAGTTCATACATAACATCTCCAAGACTGCCTGAATAACTCTTTGGCGTTCCATCCTACGTTTATCTGCGATTAATGCTTTAAGCTCACCCATAATTTCCATTGGATGTTTGTCTTCCTTTTTGGCCTTATCAATTGTCAATTGAACCAGCAAATCAGCTAATGTTTTCTTTCCCATAGTGCTTTCAAATTTAGTCTATCTTAAAGTTACGGCATTAAATTGAGAATTACGAATAGAACGGATTATTTATTTGAGGTTCCAAAGCCTGAGATTAGTCTGTTTAATTACATCTTTACTTTCAGGGAAGCTTATAATTCCTCCCTCAGTTTCATTCCTTGATAAAATTGTCGGGTCAGTTCCAAGAATCTTAGCCATTTCTTCCTGGGATATTCCTTTTGCAATTCAGTATTTCTTTATTGGGAACTCATTGATGGTTG
>JAJTBW010000111.1 GCA_021286705.1 Sphingobacteriia bacterium | reverse complement strand
CCTTAACCGGTGGGAAAGTAGGTCGTCGCCAATTTATAACTCAAAGGCCGCTCTAAATAAGGGCGGCCTTTTGTGTTTTATCCCCCCTACATCAGGTTTTACGATCTTAACGGCATGGGAGGGGACGAGATTCAGGATTCGGGATTCAAGATTCGGGATTCAAGATTCAAGATTCGGGATTTAAAATTCAAGATTTGAGGATTCAAGCCTCTCGACACAAGACCTAAAACTTATGACTCAAGGTTTCGATATTCGAGATTCAAGGATTCATTATCCTGTCGTATCTTTGCAATAAATTATATATCATGGAACTCATTGCTCCCGCCCTGTGGTCAGATTATGAACTAATAGATACCGGCGATTTTCAAAAATTAGAGCGGTTTGGTGACTTTATTGTTACACGACCTGAACCCAAGGCCATCTGGGACAGAGCCCTTACAGAAAAAGAGTGGCAAAAGCTTAGCCATGCTACTTTTAGGAAAACCAAGGACTTTGATCCTGGTGATAAAGAGGAGCGAGGTGAGTGGTTTCTTAAGCCTGAAATGAAAGAGCAATGGTATGTTAACTTTAAATATGACTCTCTGAATTTTAAAATGCGTTTGGGTTTAACGCCTTTTAAGCATGTCGGTATATTTCCAGAACAGGCTGTAAATTGGACTTATATATACGATCATTTATCTGCTTATAAACAGCAACCACGTTTTCTTAATCTATTTGCTTATACTGGCGCGGCCTCTATCGTAGCTAAAGCTGCTGGAGCAGATGTGGTACATGTTGAGGCTCTCAAGCAGTTAATAGGTTGGTCGAAGTCGAATATGGAGGCTAGCGGTCAATCAGATATAAGATGGCTACTAGAGGATGCTGCTAAATTCGTTAAAAGAGAGGTTAGAAGAGGTAATTTTTACCAGGGTATAATATTAGATCCCCCCGCCTATGGAAGAGGTCCTACAGGCGAAAAATGGATTCTTGAGGAGGGAATTCGTGATCTCCTTGATGATGTTGCTAAAATACTCTCTCCTGAAAATAGCTTTATCATTGTTAATCTATATGCCAAAGGGATTAATCCTTTAATTACTGAGAATCTCTTTAATGGCGCCTTTGGAAATACTCCAGATAAACAACTTGGTGAGTTATATATGGAGGATAGAGCCGGAAGAAAACTCCCTTATGGTACTTTGTTACGAATGGAAAGATAGTTGAGGCTATTGACTTTCACTGGGTATCGTATTCTTCATTGGCCAAGTTACGTTTCATATTATATGACTGGGTACCCCAGTGTCTTTTTTAAAGGTGTTTCTATTAATTGATACATAAAATCTAAATGATAAAGAGCCGGTATCTCACCGGCTCTTCTTTTTGACGACACGAAACGAGTCTCACAAATTTATCCATTGATTAGCAAAACCCGTATTTCTTCTGTTTCGTTCTGGGATATTTATCTAACATCATATTTTTGGAATCTAAAAAGAACAAGTGAGATAACTATTAAAATATAGAGCAGCATTATAGCAAGATATGGAGCAATCTCGCTTATTCTGTTTTTCCAAGGCTCAGTCTTTTCTTGATATACTGGTATCTGATCTAGCGAGATTGGCTTTCTTGTAGTAGAGAGATTCTCGAATGGATTATACCAATGGGGGCTTTTGGGATCTTTCATGTCCAGGTTCTTAAACCATGATAAGAACTGTTCCTGAAAGACATGTAAATCACGCCAATTCTTACTAAAGCGCATATATCCACTTGCAAGAATAGCCTCATTCATTATATCAAATTGGGCGAGGGGACTTACCATTAAGAGTTCTCTTGTTCTTTCGAACTGCCTAAACATATCTGAATAGTATTTATCCTTATGTTTCTTTCTAGCCATCATGATTTTAGTCTGAAGATTAGCTCTTAATTCATGTCTTGGATAAAAAGGCTCACCATCGTTTGAAGACCAACTGCCTTCCGGAGCATTTTTATTCAATATATCCCGATCAATTTTTATCCTTTTCTGAATCTCATCTGCATGGGGGATAGGAAATACATTGTTTGCCCAGAAAACCGCTGTATTTGGAATGACAACCACAAAGAAGAGCCAAATGCAAAGCGATATCAAAAGACTTACATTTGAACTTCGACTTAAAACCGAAGCAAGAAGGCCACATGAAGCCATTAGAGTGATTAGAAGTACTGAAATTAATAGGAATGCACCAATTTCTGCTATGAAGGCTCCTGATAGGGGTACAATTGAGACCATGGTCAATATTAGTAAACTTAATATCATCCCAATTAGTGCCATTGAGCTTACAACAATGACCACCCCTGCTAGTTTTGAGAGGATAATTACTCCTCTAGATACAGCATTTGTAAAAATTAGAGAAATAGTTCGTTCTTCTTTCTCACCACTAATGGAATCATAAGAGAGAAGTAAGGCTACAAAGCTTAAAACAACTGAGACAATGAAAGCCCAATTTAAATCTCTACCACTTTTCATTAGTGGGTTAACATTATTATGGCTTACGGAAAATTCGTATACATTGTATGCAGAATATCGAATTTTGTTTGGTAGGTATTGTTCTGAACAATTGCTTATGAAGGCATTATTAAGTAAGGACAGATAGTAAGTGTTTTGATTTATTGCTATCAGTGTAGTATTACTTGCTAATCTTTCTTTTTGGGCTTGAACCTCATTTTGATATTTTAATAGATTCTCAGATGCCTGCCTATATGATGGGATAAAAGAAATCGTCCCGGAAAGGAATACAATTATGACAATTACAAATGAGAACTGAAATCTTAGACTATACAGATAATTCTGGATCTCTTTAATTAATAGTGTTTTAAACATTTTAGTTTCGTTTTATTATCTGACGTCGTACTTCATGAAAATGATTATAATAGCTGTCAGAAAAACAATTCCTGGCAGAAGTAGACCAATTAATAATCCTATGGATTGCTTAAATGTCTCTGATGATGTTGCCATTTGATGGTTAAATTTTGGTACATCATCTAAGTTTAGTGGTTTATAATAGTCGGGTCCCCATGTTGCTGGTACCTTGAAATGGACCCAATCAATTTCACCTGATTCGGCCATTGCATTAAGGTCAGCTTGTTTTACGAAAGATTTTGGATCTTGAGGTGTGAAGTAGGTAAATGAACTAAAGAGTGATTTGTCTTTAAAATAGGTAATCAGCGTCTCTCTATATTCTCTGACTTTCTCCATATATGTCAGATATGTATCGGCTGAGGTACGGCTTAAATTTGACGAAATCTGTGTGAATATCTCTGAAGGGGAGAGCCAACTTATCATCTGTCTGATCCTTTCTTGTTTAGCTAAAGCGTCAAGCCATGATTTTTGAAATGCCCATTTTTTATCAGCATAGTTAAGTCGCATGGGCTCTCTCCAAATGTTCAATCTCCTGTGGAATTCATTGGCCTCATAGGTGCAACCATACATTTCATCATAACCATCTCCTCCTCCATTCCAATTCCAGTGACCTACTCCATCCATATTCAGTTCCTTTTGAATGCTTCCCCATTTATCATTGGTTGCATTTTCAAATTCTCTGTCAAGCTCATCAAGTGAATAACGAATGTTGTCATACGTTGGCACCTTATAGATGCTTTGTGAACTATAATATGCAATGTCAGGAACTAAGAATAACATCCATATCCATATTAAAAGACTAATAACAATGCTCACGGACGAGCTTTTTGAAAGAGCTGATATTAGCATCCCCATTAAAATGAAAAGCATTAAATAGATTATGGATGTAAAGAAGATCAAGCCAATTCCTATCCAATCGGAGATGCTAAATGTTATATCAGGTGCAGTAAGAATCAGAATAATACTTAGTATAAAACAGAACAAAAGTATTGGTAATAAGGTGATTAAAATACCAAGGAACTTACCACTCAGAAATGAGGTCCTGCTTACAGCGTTTGTGAATACAAGTTTTAGTGTCCCATCTTCTTTTTCTCTTGTAAATAGATCATACGAGAAGACTAAGGCAAGTAACGACATAAGAATAGCAATCACCGTTGTGAAATCTATTGAGAAGAAAGCATTAAGCAGTGGGTTGTCTCTTGTACCGGCATGACCTGATAATAGGGTAGGATATTCGCCAAACTCAATATGAACTGAAGAGCCCATATTACCTTGTATTCCTTGTGTAAATATTGAAAGTGGCTCAGGTGTCTTTAGAATTGTAGGTCTAACTCCAGAATAGACCATAATTCCATTCCAATAATCCGTTTGCTCAGCAACATCTACTTCATGAATTCTCATCTGATTTCTAAAGCCATCTATGCTTACTAACATCGTAAAAGGAATGATGACCAGACATAGGATAAATCCGATGATAAATCTTGGAGAGGTGAGGTTAAGCAGAAAATCTTTTTTTGCAATTAGCCAAATCATAATCTATATTTTTGATGTGGTGTCGTTAAACATTACTGCCTCCTGCATGTAATTCAGATAGATCTTTTCTAAGTCATCTGTTAAGAATTGTTCTTTATCTCTTAACATGACCAAACGGCCCTCTTTCATGATACCAACCCTATCAGCCACGGTTTTCGCTCTGAATATATCATGTGTACACATCAGAATGCTCTTCCCTGTGTTTTTAAGATTTATAAGTATTTGCATCAATTCAGAGGCTGACTTTGGGTCTAATCCTGATGTAGGCTCGTCGAGTATGATGTTGTCTGCATCTTTAATTATGGCAATGGCTAGTCCTACTTTTTGTCTCATACCCTTTGAGAAGGTCTTCAATTTCTTCTCAAAGGCGGCTTCTTGTAAGCCTACACTGCGCATGACATTATAATAATCTTGCTTTGTTAGATCTTTCTTTCCACCCAGCTTTGCGAAAAAGTCCAGATTCTGTCTTGCACTAAAATTGCCATAAAGCATCACATTCTCGGAGACAAATGAGACATACTTCTTTGTTTCCAATGGATTCTTTACCACATCAATGTCATTTATCAGAACCTGTCCAGAGCTAGGCTCAATAAAGTTTAGAAATAGATTGATGGTGGTTGTTTTGCCTGCCCCGTTTGCCCCAAGTAGAAAGAAGATCTCTCCTGACTTGATCTCCAGATTTAGGGCATCAAGTGCAAGATGACCATCCTCATATCTCTTTGATAATTCAACTGCTTTTAACATGTCGTGTAGGTTTTATTTGTAAGTTTCTGTTTTACTGTTTTGTGTCTTTGGCTTTCTTCTGCTATCGGATGTCGTACCTGTTGAAGGCTATAAATGATACCAATAGTAGTACCCCATTAAATATGATAAGTATTCCCCAATAGCTCGTGGTGTTTTTTATCCGATCTGAGATCGTTTCAGGCTGATATATGAATCGTGGTTTGTCTTTAAGATCGATGTACGAGTTTTCATTGAAGGTGGCATCCGCCTTTTGGGCTTCCTCCTTTTTCTTTTGTAGATATTCTGATAGAATGTTTGTATATGCTTCTGATTGTCGGTTTTCATTTCCAGCTTTATTTAGCCCATTATCGCTAAGGTTTGTTGTGATGAAAAGGAAACTTGCATAAGGACTCAGTGATGCTATCTGAGTTGAGAGTTTTGTTTGTTGAATCGATCTTAGTCGAAGATTCTCACTAAGTGATTCAGCTATTTTATCCTGATGTTTGTTAGCTTCAGTAACTATGTTATTTAACTCTGACCGCAGCTTACGGATTATCCCATCCAGCTCTGGTGTCTGAGTGATTAGCCTCTTTTGGTCTTCTTGAGACAATCGCAAAATCTCTTCAGCATGAATGTTATATCTGTCATCGTACTGTCTTATCACTGCTTTAGAGTTCGATCTTATGATGTTATCTCGTTCAATACCAGTTATCCGTCTTGTCTCTTTCTCAATCTTGAAGACACTGGGAACTTCAATAAGCTGCGCTGCAAGGAAGGGACTAGTATTTGGAATGACCAGAACAAAAACGACCCAAATGAATAGTGATATTAAAATAGATGTTCCTGAATTTCTTGATAAAATGGAACAAAGCATTCCTACTAAATAAAAGAGCGATAAATAAATTAAGCCCGCTACACCAATCAGTAAAAATGATAACCAATGACTCTCATCCCATTGTATGGTAGGGTTCATCAATAATAGGATAGCTACTACAAATAGCATTATAAGGTATGGAGCCCAAATGGTAAGTGTTCCTCCGATCCATTTTCCGGTTAGTAGTAAAGGACGAGGAAGGTGATTTGATAGTACGAGTTTTAGTGTCCCGTCTTCTCTCTCTCCTGATACCGAGTCATATGAGAAGAGAATGGCTAATAGACTTAGTAAGATACCTGTAATGAGTATTAAATCAAGAGTCGATATAAGGGATGAGATCCCGTTATCTTCAAACATACTATCTGAGCTATCTGCTCTTCTTAACTGGACTATAGGGCTGAAATCGGAAGGTGGAACTATGGGGTTAACGAAGCTCCATATTCTATTTAGGTGAGCATATTTGGCGATGGCTTCATCCTGACTTTTTAAACTTTGATGATAGTCATTTAACTCCTCTTGGTAGTTTAAAGAAGTAATTAGAACAGCCACCACGGAGGTCAAGATAATTAATAGTGAACCAATCGCGAAACGGAGATTGCTGAGATTGGTTATTATCTCCTTGAATACTATTTCCTTAATTAGCCTGCTATAGTTCATGTTTATCTTTTTAGCATTTTTACCTATCGGAAATCATACTTTGAGAAGAAGTAGAACGATAGAGTCAGTGGTACGATTAAATATAGTAGTAACCCAATTAGCGCCATCGACGCTGACTGACTGTCTATGGTAACCTGTTGGTTACGATCAAATGAAAAGCGGGGGAGATTCCCTACTAACATTCCATCTGAATTAGTTGGAGCTGATTTGACTGATTTATAGTATTGCCAAACAGCGTTTTTTGCACTTTTCTCTTGAGATAACCCCACTCGCATCAGATTGGGTGCTAATAATGTAAATATTCCCGTAGGTGATGCAAACATTGATTTGCTCAACCTGCTACATCTCTCCTCCTGGCCTCTGGTGAATTCCATGCTCAATTGTTCCCACTCATCCTGAATATCTCGCTGAGAACCGTTTATGCCATTAATTCGCTCAAAAACTATTGATGCCCATGAAAGGTTCTGCTTCAGCTCCGATTGAGCTACTGAAGGGGCACCTGCAAGATTTTTACTGATGCTTTGCGTTAGTTGCGGGATCACAAAGACCAGTACAGTCCAGATAAATAAGGATAAAATTAATGAACTCACCGACCGTTTCATTAAAACGGACATTAAGAGGCCAATGGAGAAGAAGATGAATAAATAGATTATGGTTGATGAGAAAAGTAAAAAGATGCCCCAATAGTCGGTTTCTGTGAAAAGAACTTGAGGCATTTGTGCTATGATGGCTATTCCAATTGCCATGGTTATCACAACCGGTACAATAAAGCAAATAAATGCTCCTAAAAGCTTGGCTGTTATAACAGTAGTTCTGCTTACGGAATTTGCCATTATATATTTGAAGGTTCCCTCTTCTCGTTCTCTTGATACTAGGTCGTATGAGAAGAAGAGAGCACATAGTGAGAGTACGGTGCTGATTATAAATAGTAGGTCAGGTGTTTGAAAGAGACTAAATAACCAATTGATACTCTGTTGCCCACTACCAGCATCAATACCAAGAAAGGTGATTGAGAACGGGCGACAAATGGACTCGTCAACTCCTTTTACTAATATTGAGCTCGACGCCGGTTTGATTAAGGCTATTGCATCTTCTTTACCGGGAGTTAATATCTCGTAATTCTCCATCCTTTTAATGTAATCACGATACATCGAGAAGAACCCGGTCGCAATTACTACTGATACAAAGATTAAAATTATTATAAACCTTGATTGAACCAGGCTCATCTTTATCTCTTTCTTTAATATGTTGATGAAGTTATTCACGTTCTTAAGTTTAATCTTGAATTAACTCAGGTGTTATTGTCCCCTTCAGATATACTATGCTTAAAGATTTGTTTTTAATAAAGTATTACCTTCTGCTCAATTTTATACCGAACCAGATAATACCGCCAATTATGGCTGCTAGGACAAGAACCAATGCTATTGTCCCAAATAGAGAAGTCTTAGCATTAAGTTGAATTCTGATCGTTTTATCTTCGCTCTGAACCCTTCGATTATCGGCTATGGCCTCTGTTTTGATTTTGACCTCCTGAGCTCCAACTCCTCCATCTTTTGGTGGAGCAATGGTAATTTGGACGGTTATCTCCTGCTCCGGATCAAGGCTCTTAATAAGATCTGGTGTGATGGTGGTCTTCCAACCAATTGGATTTTCAGTGGTTAATTTGATATTGTCTAACCTACGACTTCCAGCGTTCTTAACGGTCACGGTCATTTTTACCTCTTCTTCAGTATTAATCTCATAATAGAGACTATTTGCTCTTACCTCGATTTTCCCTGTACCGCGTGGAATTAGCTCTAATAGCTCATAGCCACTGGTGAGTTCGTTTAGTTTATCCTTGCTGATATTGTCAATTCCAATAGATTCTAAGTGTTCATATTGGGCTTGATTAACAGCCACCACATAAAATTGTAGGGGTTTATCAATAACAACCTCCTTGTCATCACGATCTGGTAGATAGACCTTTAGTGAGATTTTCTTTGTGTTAATCCCCTGTGCAAACTTTATCTGTGATACCTTACTTGACTCGTCGTAGAACTCTGAGGTTATCTGTCTTGGTAGCCCAATAACCAGCAGTCTGTATGCATCATCAAATGATGAGAACCGTTCAAGAGAGAGACCATAGTCTGCTTCAGAGTTTAAATTTGCCTCTTGTGAGAATTGCATTGAGACAATATCAATTGAGTTGACTGAGGCATCTTTCTTTAAATAGATGTTTTTTTCGTCCTTCCTATTATTATAGTTTAAACTAACTTGAAGATTCTCTACATCTTTAAGTAGTTCAAAATCGGCAACCCCAGTGCTTCCTAATGTTATTGATGGAATTCGAAACTCGTATGGTGAGCCTAAAATGGTATGGTTATCTATATCAACCAAAGAGATGTAGATATTGTATATCTTCCCGCTTCTCATCTCGGGGGTAAATATGTCGAAGTGCTCTTTGAATTGGTTTAAATACTCTTCATTTCCTTCCATCGCAGAGCGAAGGGTTACCATTACTCTTTTTTCTCCGGTATTGCTCTGGTATTTTACTGCCTTCTCGATGGTTATGTATGACTGCTGCGATATGAGTTGAAGTATTAGTTTTTGGTAATCGACTTCGCAACTTAGTAGTTCATTTTTCGATTTGTTTAGATCATTTAAGGAGACCGCCTTTTCGTTAAATAGCTTAAGGTCGTTTTCATACTTCTGCTTAGCGACTTCATAAGCTGCCTTTGATTTTTTCAGATCAAGAACCAAAGATGCCTCACTGTTAGAATTAGAGCTTTGTGCTCTGCTTAGAAATGCGATAAGCAGAGCGAAGGCGATAAGTAATATCTTCTTAATTAATGTCATATATAATGTGTTTTTATTATTCTATTACTAATGGTTTGTTTTCCTTAAAATCGAAGAGTGTTTTTCTGTTGAGATCGGCCACTGCCAAACGGTAAGTGATATAAGAGTTTATATAGTCTAACTGCACATCTGATAATCGGTTTTGCTCAATACTTAACTCCTGACTAGTCATGTCGCCGTTTTCAAATCTGAGTTGGCTAATGCGAAAACTCTTTTCAGCAACTGTCTTATTTTGTCTGTTAATGCGATATCTGATTTCTGCTTCATTCACCTTTCTGACAATCTCTCGAACTTCCTTTTCAATGGAGCGTTCTGTGTTCTCTTTATCTAGTTCACGCTCTTTTAAAATATGCCTCGATTTGTTTTCTAAGTTTCTTCCCCGACCCCAATCAAGAATAGGATAAGCGAGTGTCAACGTTACTCCTCGGTTTGCCGGTCTGTCGGCCATGTTCTCAAATGATGAGTTAAACAATTCGATTGGGGTACCGCCATCTCGAGTCGATAATCCTGTAAAGTCATAATAAGCATCAATTTGACCTTTGAATTCTCTTTCTCTTTTCGCCTGATCCAGTGAGATTTCTTGAAGTCTAATATCAATGTCCCTTTCACGAAGTTCATTTCTGTTCTTCTTGGCCTCTTCGATAGCTTTTGGTTGATCAATTATGAAGGACTCAAAATCCATTTCAGCCTCTAGCTCAAATTCCTCACTTAGGTTTAGTCCCACTAAGAGCTTGAATTCGTCTTTTAGCTCTTCCATATTACCCTTGCTTTCAAGAAGTCTGGCTTCATCTTGTGCAACAGATATCTCGGCAATTAGAATTTCACCCTCTGGCAGATCTCCGGCCTCTTGCTTGAGTTTTGTTATTCTCAACGCCTCCTTTGAATTGTTTAGTCGCTCTGTGGCTATTAAAAGTTGATAAGAAGCTTTGTAAACCTGATAGAATGCATTGGTCACATTATAGACGATGTCCATTTGAGCTCTATTGTAGTAGCAGACACTCTTGTCGTAGTTTAGACGGGCTATTTTTAGATTCTCTTTTAACGTATTAGTTGTAAAGATAGGTTGAGAGAACGAAAGAGAAAAGCGACTAAAAGCCTGGATGTTTTTTAGTCCGTCTGAAAAAGAACTACCGGAAGCCATCATGTACTTCTCCCAATACATTCGTGATGAAAGTGCAAAATTACCCCCGGTTGGTAACATTACAGTAAAGTTTAGTGAACCTCCTGCCTTTAGTGAACTAGTAGATGTATAAACAGGAAGCGTGTCGGGTGTATAGATTGCATTTACTCCTTCATCCCATGATGGAACAAATAGATTCAGATCAAGTCTGGGTTTGAACTGAGCTTTGTTATACAGATATGAATATTGCATTGCTTCCTTTTCTTCTCGGTAGTAACGAGTCGGGTAGCTCCCTTCAAGTGCTATTGCAATGGCTTCATCAAACGTAATTTTTCTGACAGAATTTTGTCCATTGCTTACTTTTGCCATTAACAAGATTGCTCCAAAGAGAGAACCTAAGAGAATCGGTTTAACAACTATGTGAAATAATTTACCCATATCGGTGTTTTAAGAGTTATCTGGATGTTACTGGTGTCAAAACTGTGCCATGTTTTATAAGTGGCTGTTTTGTAGGTGTTAATATTATGGTTACTGTTTTCTGTTGAACTGATGTGGGTAATGTTTGGGTAAGTTGTGAGTAGTGATTTACCCAAGATTGTGTTCTTCTAAGAATTTATGATGTACATTTGAAAGAAAAACCGAATGGGACTTTTTAAATTCTCAGATAGTTCTAGAAATCCATTGAAGAATTTGGAGCTAAGGTCTCTTTTATCTGAGTTTAATCGTAGTTTAACTCTTATAGCCGATAAGAAACTATTGATTGATAATATTATCTCTCGGATAAAGCAGATTGTGCCAGTTGAACAGGTTTATATCTTCCTTTTTAATGAGAGTACTGGCAGGTATGTTCCTGAAGGTAACTTCCTGCCTCCACTTTTAGATGGCCGATCAATCTATTTTACTCCCGGAGGGCGACTTTTTAATTGGTTGTCGGTTAACGAGTCGGAACTTTATGTTATTGATCGTCCTGATGTATTAGATTATCTTGAACCAATAGAGCATGCTCGCCTTGATCATTTAAGAGCTGAGTTAATTTATCCTCTCTCTGTAATGAATGAGTTAAATGGGGCTGTCTTTCTTAGCAAAAGGACTGACAATGGAAGTTATAGCAAAGATGATTTTGGGTTACTCTCGCTATTGTTTGATCAGGCTGCTTTTGCCATAGAGCACTCAATTCTTCATGAACAACAGCGTGAAAGGGTCACTAAAATGTATAGAGCCGATAGACTTGCCGTTTTAGGTGAGCTGGCTGCCGGTGCAGCCCATGAAATCCGGAATCCTCTTACTGCCATTCGCTCAACAATACAATATCTTTCTCGTGATACAAGTGACCCTGTACGATCGGAGATGCTTACTGAGGTTATCTCTGAAGTGGATAGGATTAATAAAATACTTCAGGGTTTGCTTTCTTTTGCCCGTCCCGGAGATTTGAATGTCACAACCTTCAACTTTGAGGAGCTGTTAAGTCAGGTTATAACTCTGATTAATCCTACGGTTAAAAAGAATAATGTGAATCTAGAATCTGTTGTCGATGCACAGAATCCGTTTTTCTCCGGCGATAAAGATCAGCTTAGACAGGTGCTTTTAAATATTCTGATGAACTCTTTGGATGCTATGGCAAATAACCCTGAGGATAGGGAAAAGAGGTTGATGGTCTCAATGAAAAATGTCTTTACAGGTTCTCCTGCTATTCCTTATCTTGATATTGCGGTGACCGACTCAGGTTGTGGGATCTCTAATGAGAACATTGAAAAGATATTTAATCCGTTTTTTACTACAAAAAGTGAAGGTACCGGGTTAGGCTTAGCTATTTGCTATGGTATAGTCAGAAGACATGATGGCGATATAGAGGTGATTAGTCATAAAGACAATGGCACATCTATGATTATTCATCTTCCGCAAAATGTTACCCGAACTAGTTAAATGCATTTATTTGGTCTGCAAGGTTAATGGTGTTATAAATAGGAACCACCATTAGCTCCCTTCAAGTCGGATCAATTTTAATAATACCCAGAAAATGAAGTATCGAATATTGATAGCTGATGATGAGGCAAAGATAAGGCGGGTCATGACTCTATTACTTGAGGAGGCCGGGTATCAGGTTACTGCTGTGGAGAATGGTGCTGAGGCTGTTGATGCGTTGGTTAGCTTTGACCCTCATATTGTTTTATTAGATTACCAGATGCCGGTTCTGAGCGGAATAGAGGCTCTTGAAAAGATAAAGTCGTTGAACTCATCCCAAACAGTAATTATGATTACGGCTTTTGGCTCTGTATCTTTAGTGGTGGAGGCAATTAAAAAGGGGGCTTATGATTTTATTGAAAAACCGTTTGATAATGATAAACTCCTTCTCACAATCCAACGTGCTATCGACCATACTGGCCTAAAAGATGAGGTGAGAGAGCTTAAACAACGTATTAACCGGATGGTGGGCAAGAATACGATCATCGGACGAAACGGGGGGTTAAAAATGGTTATGGAGCAGGTTCAAATGGTCTCGGCTACTTCGGCTTCTGTTTTATTAATTGGTGAAAGTGGTTCCGGAAAAGAGCTTGTTGCCAGGGCTGTTCATGAAAATAGTCAACGAAATGGAAAGCCTTTTGTCGCTATTAACTGTGGAGCTATCCCAGTTTCTTTGATTGAAAGTGAGCTTTTTGGCCATGAGAAGGGTGCCTTTACTGATGCAAAAGAGAGTAGACAAGGTACTTTTGAAAAGGCGCATACTGGTACGCTCTTCCTTGATGAAATTGGTGAGCTCTCCTCTGATGCTCAGATTCGTCTATTAAGAGTATTAGAGGAGAAGAAGATTAATCGTGTCGGGGGAAAGCAATCAATTAGTATAGATGTTAGGATTATTGCCGCAACTCATCGCGATCTTGAAGAGTTGGTAAAGACGGGCTCTTTTAGATTAGACCTGTTCTATCGTTTGAATGTTTTTATCATAAAATTACCTGCCCTTCGTGAAAGAAAAGAGGATATCCCTGAGTTGGCCAACTACTTTATAGATAAGTATAACCCTGTTCTGGGGCTTAAGGTTGAAGGACTTAGTGCAAGTACCATGAGTTGTCTTTGTGATTATAATTGGCCTGGTAATGTAAGGGACCTAGAGAATGCTATTCAGTCGGCCATGATCTTGACGAGGTCTGGGATAATTGAACCTAGTGCTCTGCCGGTAAGAATTCATCGGGCTGAAGAATCTGCTAATGAAGAGTCTCTTGTACAGCAGGATATTCGAGGGGTCACTGATCAGGCTGAAAAGGAACTAATACTCGAGGTGTTAAAAAGGAACGGTAACAATAGATCGATCACTGCTGTTGAATTGGGAATTAGTAGAAAAACGCTGTTTAATAAGATGAGAAAATATGGCATCCAAATCTGATTTTACTAGTATCCTATTCATTTTGAAACTTTATCTAATTGTAAGTCACCGTTATTAGCTCCTGACTTCGACACTTTTATTGAGCATGTTTTATATCAAGCTGATGTCTGGCATCTGGCATTTAGCATCTGGTATCTGGCATCTGGCCAGCAGCTAGCAGCCAGCAGCTGAGTTTTGAATTCTTGAATCTTGAATTCTGTCCATAACCTGCTAGTAGCCAGTGGATAGTAGCCAATCGTTGAATTTTGAATCGCAGATTACATTTAACCACGAAAAACACT
>JAJTBW010000110.1 GCA_021286705.1 Sphingobacteriia bacterium | reverse complement strand
CATTGATATTACCGGCTGATGACCATGAAGTAATGTTCTCGAAAGTACCATCATCGTAAACGATTTCATAAGGACTTTGTGGAACTCCCCATGTCAGGTTAACTGCAGTGTTTCCACTGTTTACAGTTGCTAACACAGCAGCTGGAGCAGCTGTGTTCTCAAATAACTGGAAGTTTAATGCATTGGTATTACCAGCAATAACTACAGTTGATGAATAGGTGTCAAAACCAAGCTTTGAAACATTTACTGGACGAGTTCCATTATTTGCTGCTAAGCTATAGTGACCAGCTAGGTCAGTAAATGCAATAGAGTCATTGATATTTACTAACGCACCGATGATAGGTAGGCCAGAAACTCCATTAGTTACAATACCACCAACTGTGGCAGCAGTGGGAATATTATCTGCATCGACTTTTGCATAGTCAAGTGAACAGTTATTACCCCATGCACTAACGAATTTAAACGCAACATACAGGGCAGGAATATTGTTAGCACCTGCAGGAAGAACCACGCTTTTATCCTTCCAACCAGCGGTTGCATTATAACGATTAAATGATCCAGCTTCAGTCCAAGTAGTACCGTTAGTTGACCATTCAACAACAACTTTATCAGCACTTGAAGAATAACCAGGATCTTCGTACCATTTAAAACTAACAGTAACATTCTGTTTTCCAACAGTTGACAAAGAAGCGGTTTTCTTTAAACGGTTTGTTACGCCCGTTGAAGCACTAAATGAATTAAACTTAACAAAGTAAGTTCCATTAGCAGCAGTAGAAATCGTAGGATAAGTACTGGTACTACCAAAAGAAATGTAGTTTGTACCACTGACATTTTCGGTTGCCCATCCTGCTGGAATTGAGCCACCGTTCTCGAAACTTTCTGTCAGCAGATTCACGGTTTGAGCACTAATGCTCGATGCGAAGAATACCGCAATAACAACGGCGATAGTACGCATCCAATGTGTAATCACTCTCATAGAAGTTGGTTTAATTAAAAAAAGGTTTAAAATGGTTAGGGTAAATCAGATTATATCAGGTTCTGTTGTATGCCGTGGAGGGGTAACTTGGCTTGACCCAGTTCCCATTGAATCTGAGGAGTCTGATCGGAATCGGAGAGTGACAGCGAAAAAATTAAAAAAAAAATAATGTTGTCTATTGATAATCTAAAAATGGTCGTCGCTTCGACCTCATTCTACCTGTTGTTATGAGCTGCCTTCCGTCTCTCAGTAAGAGTATTACTTGTCCTTTCGAACGTCCACACCTCTTCATTACTTAAACACTGAGGGGTCTGAATATAATGACAACCCATTAATGAAATCTCATCAATAATCGCCAAAAATTCAAATGTAAGTACGTGAAGTAGGTTCTTAAAGAGTTCTCTTTGGAAAGAGATGGGGTCTTCGTAGTTTACAGATTATAACTTTTTATAATCCTTTTCCTTTGTTGTATCAGCCTTTTGGCCGGGTAAGTGTACTAATTCTAAAATTTAAATAATATATATAATAATTCTATGCTGTAAAATAACAATCGCTGCGAATCATAACATTAGACGATAAAAATCTCTCAAGGTTGCCTATACAATAAAAAAAACTGATACCGCGAATTATATCTTTCTCAACATCAATATTTATTCCCTGAAGATTACATCAATACTAATCGCCTGCAAATATATTAACTTTTATCATATATCAAAAAATAGTACTCTAATAATCATCAGTCATCCAACTTAATAACTCAACACTATATCGGCTTAGTTATCTAAGCCCTTTCTTTCTCTACAAATTTACCAACCATAAATAACAACAATGAAGAAAGACCAACTGATAGAATTACCAGAATAGCGGAGTCTCCATAAGCGGCCTCTTTCACAGAGTCACTTCCAATAGGTGTTCCACTAAAATAGGAGGCTACTACTACCGTTGCATTATTCAAAAAATGGGTTAAAATCGGAAAAACAAGACTTCCGCTCTTCAGAAAGAGATAACCCAAAATCATACTAAGAAGAAATCTGGGTAAGAACCCGGCGAATTCAAAATGAACAGTACTAAATATTAAAGAAGTAAGCACCAATGCCAGATAAGGTTTCTTTGTTCTTTCAGTGATTTCGTTCTGAATTACACCTCTAAACAAATACTCCTCCCCCACTGCGGGTAAAACTGCCATCATAATGATATTTACCATAAATCCACCAGTACTGGTATCAGTAGTAAATGCAGTCAATAACCTCTCAGAGTTAGATTCTAACCCCATCAACCATTCCTGAAAACTGCCACTAACCATTTTCTCTAAGATCTCCCGATTCCAATCATAAACGAAACTGATCAAGGGAAGCGTAGAGTAGCTAATCATGACTGACACCAGAACCATTATCATTACCCTATGCTTACTAACAGTAAAGACGCTGAGATTTTTAGAGAAATATCTTCCTCGGCTGAGTATCATCCATAACAATGAAGGAAACAGAAACATTCCGGCATGATTTAAGCACTGCATCAATTTCAAAGCTGCAATTTTCTCATCATCCCCGGGTAGAACATGCCCTAGGTCTCTTACTATATTTGAACCATATATCACCAACGACAACAGGTATCCTATCAAGAATCCAAAGACAGTACCTACGGCAATAAAAGCCAATAGGAAAACCCAAAACTGCCGATGAGAGACAGAATTCAATGACAATGGTTGATTCATCCTATTTGTGAATTATGACTACCCCTTTTGCCTCCTCTGCCTTCTTCGCATAATAGGCCGACTTCTTCTTGTCTCCCTTTAACCGCCAATGAATAGATAAATTCTTACTTAACTGCTCCAATGGCTGCTTTTCAACTGCTTTCTCCCAATAAGAGATGGCTGTGGTAGTATCTTTCTGTCTAATATAGTAATTTCCAATATTAATGTAAGGTACCTCCGACGTGGTATCAGCAGTCATTGCCCGCTCATTAATCTCTATTGCTTTCTGCATTAACCCAGCTTGTTCATATATCTCGGCAATCTTGAAATAGGCTTTTAACTTTTTTGGATCTATCGTAATAACCTGACTATAAGTCTCAAGCGCTTCATTAATTTTACCTGTTTGTCTATAAGCAAAAGCAAGATTTACATAAGCTGCCGTATTTTTAGGATCGACTTCTATAGCTCTTTTAAACAATGGAATTGACTTCTCATATTGCCCTGTAATTGTTGAGTAAATCGACCCTAGATTATTTAATGCATCATAATAATCTGGCTTTACCTTTAAGGCAAGAAGTAAATGTTTTTCCATCAACTCTACATCTTCTCTTGACGGACGCTCTGGTCTCATTTGATTAAAGATACCATACAGCTTTCTTCCTGCAAATTGCGTATTAGCTTTTACACTTCGATCTAAATGGTCAATATCTGCTGCATAAAGTGTATCCAACGTCTTCCAATCGCTGTTTCTGTCTACAGTCATAAACGCCCAAACTATCAAAGGAATGGCTGCATAAGCATACACTCTTTCCGATCGTATTATACTACTCTCTCTCTTCTCCTCTTTATAACCGGCTAACCTATAAATCAACAATGCTATAAGTATTGATGATCCTACTGTTGGAAGAAACAAGAAACGTTCAGCAACAATACCTACAGCAGGTGAAACAATATTACTGTACATGGAAATAGCTGCCATGAAAAAGAGCGCACTAAAAGCAAAAACTGGCTCTTTCTTAAATCCTTTTATAGCTAACAAGAATAAACCCCCATATAGGACCAATGCAACTAGGGGAAGCAGACTAAATACACTTCTTACAGGAATCATGTCATATCCATAATAAAAACTCATTGGATATGGGAAAACCGACATCTTTAAATAATGTAATAGCGTAGTCAATCCTGTTCCAATACGTTGATCAAATGTAACCTGACCGAAGAGTGGATTCTCCACAATTTCAAGAGGTCTGCTAACCTGTGGAAGCCATAACTTAGGAATAAATTGAATTGCAACTGTGAGCAAAATCAAACCAATGGTAATAAAACCTGTTTTCTTCAGACTTACACCTTTAAACATATAAAGTGCTAGAGGATATATAAATAAGAATGGAAGAATTGAATTTTTACTTAAGTATCCTCCCAGGAATGATAGACCTGCAAAGAGAAAATACTTCCATTTATTAGTATCAACTCCCTGAATTAAAAAATAAAAAGCCCCCAACCCGCCAAGAAAAGCCAATATTTCTTCACGATTTTTAAGACTAGCTACAACCTCTGTATGCGTCGGTTGAGCCGCGAATAACAACGCTGCTAGAAAAATCAGATCTATTGGTATTTTATTAAAGAGTCTTCTTAACACAAGAAAGAGAAGCACCACACTTAATGCATAGAACAGGACATTGAAAAGATGGCTAACTACAAATAAAGCTCTGGGAAATGTACCAAATATGCCAGCTTCTACAGCAAAAGTAGCCTTAGGTAACGGTCGGTATCCAAAGCTAAGTTCTCCTTTATTTCCTGAGACGGTGCGGTAAGGCGAAGCAAATATAGATGGAATTGCCTTAAACCCTTGTGCTACCGTTGGATCCATATGAGTATTAAGCTCATCATCCAAAGAGTACTTATGTCCTAATGTATTCAAATACAAAGCAACCGAGAAAAAGAATAGAATCCAGTTAAAAAGGCTTATTCTCCGTTTTAAAACATCAGTTAAAGGAGTCTTGTAGGAAGTTGAATTCTTGTTCATTTCTATCTTTGTGATTTATAGTTTATGGTTTCTCTCAACAATTTCAGATATAATACGTGTCATCTCAACAAACTCTTCGGGTGCAAGTTGTTCTGCTCTCTTCTGTAACCAAGGCGAGAGCTGGGTTGTATCATAGGCGCCAATTAATCCACTCAAAGCATTTCTTAAGGTCTTTCGTCTCTGATTAAAGGCAGTCTTAACTACATTAAACAACAACTTTTCATCGCAATCAGGAGCATAATCTGTTCGTCTCGAAAGCCTGATTACCCCTGACTTAACTTTTGGTGGCGGTATAAAATCATTCTCATGTACGGTGAAAAGGTACTCACATTTATAAAACAACTGTATTAAAACACTTAGAATCCCATAGGTTTTATTTCCATGGACTGAGGCGACCCTTTCAGCTACCTCTTTCTGGAACATTCCAGTCAACTCAACAACCTGATCTCGATAATCTAATGCTTTAAACAGAATTTGCGAACTAATATTATATGGAAAATTTCCAGTTATAACCATTGGAGACGGGAATCGAGCCGACAAATCCATTTTAAGAAAATCTTCACTATAGATTCGTCCCCTAATTTGCGGAAGATTGGTTTCCAGCCAGGCAACCGAATCACGGTCAATCTCAACCACTGAAAGATTCTGCTTGTGAATATCTATAAGGGGTTTAGTTAAAATACCCATACCTGGCCCAATCTCTAACACAAAGAGATCTCGAGATAAAACAGAGCAGGCAATCCGTTCTGCTATATGAGGATCTTTTAGAAAATGCTGTCCAAGATGTTTCTTTGCCCTTACAACGTCCATTTCACAATCAATTTATAGGTTTTAAATCCCGTACACGTCTACGGGCTTCATGGATATAAATACTGCCGGGATACTCCATGATTAAGCGTGTGAAAAGCTCTTCAGCTTTTTGAACATTCTTCAGCCTCTCCTGATTTAAGATACCCCTATTTAACAAGCCTTTATCGGCAAGAATGCTTTTAGGATAATTCGAGACCAATAAAGCGAGGAGTGTGTCGGCTTGCTTATAATCTCCACTCCTTTCATAAATATTAGAACGAAGGTACAATACATCATCAAATATCGGATGGCTTAGATAACTTCCTTTCAAAGAATCAAGTATCTCGAGAGCAAGATTATCCTGATTTCGAAAGTAGGCAAGTTCAGCTCTCGAAAACTGCTTGAGTGCATCGTATGTCGAATCTGGAGAGATATTATCACTTATACACAGTGAAAGCTGAATAGCATCATTAGAAATCAAACGGGTAGTACCAGATTTAAGAATATCTAGCTGGGCTTTAGCCCAGTCAAACTGTCCCATAAAATAAGAAAGACGAGCCGCTTTAAACTTCGCCTGGTAACCAACCTCATCAGTTTTAAAAGTCTTATCAACCTGGCCATAAAGCAACTGTGCTTTCCAGAAGTTTCCATCTAAAACTTCAATATCTGCCAACTCAAGTGTAGCATCGCCCCAATAAGAGGACCCAATCCCTGAATTCTCTCTTATCTTTTCGAGAATCTCTCGACCTTTTTTTATATCATGAAGATAGAAGGAATGTAGAAGAGCCCATTTGATTTCAACATCAGGACGAGTTGGGCGTGTGGGATCGTCCTTAACTAGAGGTTCAAATTTACTAGCCAAGGTTTTCCAATCGTCCTCAGAAGTATGTGCTGTAGCCCTCAACTTTTCAAATTCAATTAAAACAAGCTGATTCTCTGAAACCCAACCTAGTTCACTAGCATTATACGCATCGGATACATACTTGTAAGCTTGCATTGCCACATTATAATCTTCAGCTTGAGCTGAAATACGAGCTAACTCATACGGAAGTGCTCCACTTTTATCAAATCGCCTATCTATTGCTTTAGCTTGAACCAGGGCTGAACTAAAATCTTTCTCTTGCATACAGAGCCAATACATTAACTCAGAGAACGATCGTGAATCAGGATTCTTTTGAATTGCCTTTATTAAACTCTTTTTAACCATTGGCACTCTATCCCCGGTAATATCTTGAGCAAGACTAAATTGTAGTCGCATCTGAATAGTTGACAGCTGCTTAGCATCAACCTCTAGGAGCTTTATGTAGGTTTCAAGTGCACCCTGAAAATTACCATCAATTTCATAAACGGATGCAGTCTCTAATAAATATAGATTCTCATTTCCACTCTGATTACGTAGGGTCTGATAAACCGTTAAAGCTTGAGCATTAAGTAGCCTCGCACGATAGGCATTAGCTAAATTTGGTCCCTCCTTGGGATCTTTTTTCATCTTCCGGAGAGCATCACTCTCAAGATCTTTTGCTTCCTCCTGATCACCCAATTGAATAGAAATATAGACCAGATCAGCAAGATATCGGTACTCATCAGGATACCTCTTCACCATTTGCTTCGCAATCTTGGCAGCCTCTTTATACCTCTTCTGCTCAGTAAGTGAAAGAAAATAAAAGTTATAAATGTAGGATTGCCCATTTTGATCGAATAGCCTTTCAAAAACCTCTGAGGCTTCCTTAAACTGTCTCTGCTGGAAGTACTGAATCCCAAGTCGCTCCTCGGCTTGTCTCTGCTGCTGATTATTGGTTTGTGCTAATAAATCAAATCCCAAAAAATAAATAAGCAGAAAAGCCAGGCCGCGAAGAAACAAGGGACTCAGCGGTTGTCTTTTAATGATAAGGGAATACCATGGCCTCCATGAGATGTCCCGCATTATTATCTATTTTGAACGATCATACTATATCCTGTATACTTCTGAAGAGCAGCCGGTATTCTGATACCTTCATCAGTTTGGTTATTCTCCAGTAAAGCAGCTACTATTCGTGGCAATGCCATTGCACTACCGTTTAAAGTATGAGCAAGTTGTGTTTTACCATTCTCATCTTTGAAGCGCAACTTCATCCTGTTTGCCTGGAAAGACTCAAAATTAGAAACGCTTGATACTTCAAGCCACCTCTTCTGAGCAGCAGACCAAACTTCAAAGTCAAAGGTTAAAGCTGACGTAAAACTCATATCGCCGCCACACAATCGTAGGATACGGAAAGGCAACTCGAGTTTTCTAAGCAGATTTGAAACATGTTCGACCATCTGTTCCAAAATTTCGTATGACTTTTCTGGATTTGCAATCTGGACAATCTCAACTTTATCAAATTGATGAAGCCTATTTAACCCCCTTACATCCTTTCCATAAGAACCCGCTTCGCGTCTGAAACAATTGGAGTAAGCAATATTTTTAATGGGAAGGTCTTGCGCTCTCAGTATTACATCACGATATATATTGGTAATGGGAACTTCAGCAGTAGGAATAAGATATAGATTATCAACGGTACAATGATACATTTGCCCTTCCTTATCGGGCAACTGACCTGTACCAAAGCCAGAATCCTCATTGATTAGTAGTGGAGGCTGTATTTCTCCGTAGCCTGCGCTAATACCCTCTTCAAGAAAGAAATTAATCAGGGCACGTTGTAACTTAGCCCCCTGACCTTTATAAAAAGGAAAACCAGCACCAGTTACTTTACTACCAAGTTCCCAACTAATGATATCGTATTTTGTAGCAAGATCCCAATGTGGAATGGCATTTTCAGGTAACTCAGGGATCCCACCCTCTTCCTTTACTATTTGATTATCCTCAGCTGACTTACCAATTGGCACCGATTCGTGTGGCAGATTAGGAAGAGTAACGTGAAGGGCATTTAACTCATTTTGAAGAGTAGCAAGTTGCTCAGACATTACTCTGGCTTCCTCTTTCAAAGTAGCACTTTGCTGTTTCATTTGATCTGCCTCAGCAGCTTTTCCGCTTTTGTACAAGATTCCTATTTCACGAGCAAGTGCATTAGCTTCAGCAAGCTTTCCGTCCATGCTTTTCTGAGTCTCTTTTCTTTTATCATCGAGTTCGCAGATAGCATGAATAGTATCGGCAGCCTTAAAATTCTTAACAGCTAATCTTTCAATAACCCAATCGGTCTTTTCACGAATAATATTTAAAGGAATCATGATCTGTTTTTTTACAAAGTTAGCGAAAAGTGCTTTTTACCTGACTAGTACTTAAACAAAAACTCCTGATGGAGTGAGCCATCAGGAGTTCTGTAATCTAAATGAGATGAGCCTTAGTTAGCAGCAGTCTCAACGATAGGTGAAACAGAGACATAAGATTTGTTGTCGCGACGTTTGCGGAAAACAACAGTGCCATCTGCTAATGCGAAAAGAGTATGATCTTTACCCAATCCAACATTATCACCTGGGTGATGTAAGGTACCACGCTGACGAACGATGATGTTACCAGCTTTTACCTCTTGGCCACCATAAATTTTAACTCCAAGTCGTTTGCTATGTGATTCACGACCGTTGGAAGAACTACCAGCACCTTTTTTATGAGCCATGACAGATAATTTTAATGTTAATCAATTAGGATTAGATGTGGATATCTTCCACTAAGATTTTTGTAAACGACTGACGATGGCCGTTCAATTTCTGATAGCCTTTTCTGCGTTTCTTTTTAAATACTAAAACTTTGTCACCTTTAACATGACTAATGATTTTAGCTGCTATGCTAGCGCCTTCAACAACGGGAGCACCAATACGGAGCTGGCCTTCGTTGTCAATCAGCATAACTTTTTCAAATGTAACTGCCGATCCCTCTTCGCCTTCCAGGCGATGAACGTATAGCGACTTATTCTTTTCAGCCTTAAATTGCTGGCCGGCGATCTCTACTATTGCGTACATGATTATAGTGTATTGTTATCGTTCACCCGTTTTTTTGGAACCGCAAAAGTACAAAATTATTTACATCCTGCAATCAATTGGCCAAAAAAAAATGAATAAAAAATTAGAACTCAATTACTCGACGGTACCGTTAAAGATTATCAATTTCTTGTTCTGAAAAGAAAAGGACTTGAAAACTGTACAGTTAAAGTGGCAGGTGATATTAGTATTACTGTGAAACATAAAAAAAGCCCGGTTAAACCGGGCTTTTCTAATAGCTCTAAAAGATATTATTCCAAATTCTTAACCTTTTTGCGGGTTGAATAGTTGATCTTAAAAGCACCTATTTTACGTAACTCCTGCTTAATATCAGTTACAACACCCATTCTGACTATGCCATCAACCTTTAAAGAGGTGGTTAATAACTTACGGTCAGCTTCGTCGCGTGCTTCACGCTCACGAGCAATAAACTCCTGAATATCAGCAACGGTAGCGAAACGGTCATTCAACTGAATACGGGTTTCTGTACCATATTGAATGCGAATAGGAGGACCAACATATATAAAGCTAACCAATGATTTCTTCTCAAGTTTCTGCACTTCACCGGCCATTGGAGGTTTAATCTTAACCAGTAGAGTTGCTTCACGCATGGTTGTAATAACCATAAAGAAGAACAGGAACATGAAAATAATATCCGACATAGATCCGGTATTAATACCAGGAACGGATTTACCGCCTTCTTTTTTAAATCTTGCCATATTATTTTCCTCCTATATTTTCAGGTTCAGCTTCTGAGATAGCAACAGGTACTGCCGTTGAAATAGCATCACTATAATCAACATTTGTAAGTTTCGCAAACGGAACACCAAATTTCTCCTTGGAGAGTTGATCACGAAGCTCATTAACGGCAGCAGTTAACTCATCTTGAACCTTGATATACATCTCATAGGAAGTACCACGGTCATTCTTAAGAGAAATAATCCCTTTTGTAACGGGTACCTTACCTAGATTTGGGATATCAATTATCTTCGATTCAGATAAATCTGGGCTATTTGTTGGGTTACTAAGAAAATCCTTAGCAACCTGCTTTAAAGAGTTGATATCAGTAGGCTTACCACTAACCATCAACTGGTCGTATTTATTTACCAGAACATTAAGAACATTTCGCTTATTAATTTCTGGTACATCGGTATCGGGAGGCACTGGAGGAGGTAACTTTCTTAAGATACCTAAATCCGTGTCGATTGAAGAGGTCAACAGGAAGAAGGTAAGCAGCAAGAAAGAAATATCTGCCATTGAACCCGAATTTATTTCAACTGAAGGACGTGCCATAATTTGAGTTCATTTTATTATTTGAACCACTTGGCTACCTCGGTATAAATAGCAGCAATAAATATTGAAGCCAAAATCAGGTAAGTTGTAACTAAACCTGCCCCTATTAGTTTTGAAGTAGTCGGTCCAATCTCGAATTTTTCATAAATAGGACCCTGATCAGCAGGGCTGATTAGGAATGCCAGGAAAAATACTCCTAACAACAGAGCCAAAGCAATGAGGCCGTTCTTTGCCTTTGCAAAATTAGTTACCATCTGAAATATGGGAAACACGACCAACGCCAGAACAGCAACAAATAGCAAGACATAAGTAAGAATCATGCCTATATTAATAAACATATCCATGATAAAAGTCTTTTACCGGTTTTTAAATTTCACCAGAATATCCATGAAGGTGATGGTAGCATCTTCCATTGAATTAACGATGCCGTCAACCTTAGAAATTAAATAGTTATAGAAAACCTGAAGAATAATAGCAACGATAAGACCGAATACGGTGGTCAACAAAGCTACTTTCATACCTCCTGCTACAACAGTCGGACTGATATCACCAGCTGCCTCAATAGCATCAAATGCACCAACCATACCAACTACTGTTCCCAAGAATCCTAACATAGGAGCAAGTGCGATGAAAAGAGTAATCCATGACAGATTGTTCTCAAGACGTCCCATCAAGACACCACCGTAAGAAACAACAGACTTTTCTACCATTTCCAGACCTTCGCTATAACGATCAAGACCTTGATAGAAAATACTTGCAACTGGGCCACGTGTATTACGACATACTTCCTTGGCTGCATCTAATCCACTGGTCTCAAGTGCTGTTTCAACTTTGTTAAGAAGTTTCGTAGTGTTGGTCGAGCTTAAGTTTAAATAGATGATACGTTCAACAACAAGTGCTAAACCAATGATCATAACGATCAAAATAGGAGCCATCCATCCGGCACCACCATCAATGAACTTCTGTTTTAAAACCTGGTGGAATGACTGTTGCTCAGCAACAGGTGCAGGAGCAGCAGCCGGAGCAGCAGCTACCTGGGTAGTTGTATCGGCAGCTTTTGCTGCTGTGTCAGACTGTGCTGACAATGAGTTGTTTACTCCAAACGCTAGCATTCCTGCTATCATCAAAAAGGCAACTAACTTTTTCATAGTTTGAGCTATTGATTTGAATTAAAAGAGTTGTGAATGAACTTTAACGGTTTTTGGGTTTAATTTATTGCGGAGAGAAAGGGATTCGAACCCTTGGTACACTTTTGGCGTACACACACTTTCCAGGCGTGCGCCTTCGACCACTCGGCCACCTCTCCGAATTTTATCCTTTTGTAAGAACGTTTTTAAGCCCCCCATTTCGGGCTGCTAATATACGAATTTTTATTTGTTCAGTTCATCTATCAGATTTTTATAAACTTTGTCACCATCATTGAAAACCAGTTTTATCTTCTTACACACTTCCCTCTGGCTCCCTAAGAACGTCTTTAAACTAATTCAATTTGCTCTTGTTCTAAGCCTTTTCAATCCAAGATCCCTGCTCTCCCCTTAACGACTTAGATAACAAGATCTTAATCTCATTGTTCTCTCTGCCACTTCCAAGAAGATGCATCATCTTGGCTAACGCAGATTCTGTTGTAATATCCTCCCCTCCAATTACTCCGATTTGCCCCAATGCGACACTGGTTTGGTACTTTCCTATGTCAACAGCCCCCTCTTTACATTGAGTCACATTTAATATTAATATTCCTTTCTCAATTGCTTCTCGTAATGTCTCAATAAACCATCTATCAGTTGGAGCATTTCCTGATCCATACGTTTCAAGTATGATGCCCTTTAACCCATCAATCCTTAAAACACTCTCTACTACACATTTTGAGATGCCTGGAAATAACTTCAATATTGCAACATTAGGATCTAAACCATAATGAACCTTAATGCCACCAACTCCATGCTTGGCGATCACATTCCGATTATATTTAATATGAATGCCTACTTCAGCTAATACAGGATAATTCCCTGACAAAAACGCATCAAAGTTTTCAGCATTAAACTTAATAGTACGATTGGCCCTAAAAAGCTTATTCTCAAAATAAATAGCTACTTCAGGAACTATACTCTTTCCATTCTCTATCGCCGAAGCGATTTCAAGACTTGCAATGAAGTTTTCCCTACCATCTGTACGTAGCATGCCTAAAGGAAGCTGAGAACCAGTAAATATTATTGGTTTATCCAGGTTCTCAAACATAAAACTTAACATACTGGCACTATAAGCCATGGTGTCTGTTCCATGCAAAACCACAAAACCATCGTACCGATTATAATTATCCTCTATTACCTTAGCCAACCTAAGCCAGAATGCCGGCTTCATATCAGAGGAGTCAATCAATGGATCAAATGAATGACTCTCAATTCTACAATTAAGTCCCTCTAAAACTGGAATATGCTTATAAAGATGGTCAAAATCAAACGGTTCCAAGGCTAATGTCTCTTTATTCTGGATCATACCTATAGTTCCACCGGTGTAAATCACCAAAACTGATGGCTGTTTCTGCATTTTCAATACTGATTTAGTTTAATAGGTCAAGTTTAAAAAGCTTACGAGCATTTTTACTCGTAATCGAGGCAACCTCCTCAAGACTTATTGCCTCATTCTGAGAAATTGCCTCAGCTACCAACCTCAGATAGCTACTCTCATTCCGCTTTCCACGATGTGGGACAGGAGGTAAATAGGGAGAATCTGTTTCAAGAATAACTGAATTCAAACCAACCTCTCTGATTAATTCGGGCAAATTACTTTTCTTGTAAGTATAAGGACCACCTATTCCAAGATAGAATCCATGATTTATAGCCCATTTAGCCTCTTCAATAGTCCCGCTAAAACAATGAAACACTCCATTGCTAGGAATCTCTGGCTCACTCTTTAAGATTTCAATAATCTCTGACATTGAATCTCGGGAATGGATAACAATCGGTAAATCAAACTCTCTGGCAAATGCCATTTGAGTTCGAAATACCTTTTCCTGCTCACTTTTATAAGTTTTATCCCAATAAAGATCCATTCCGATCTCACCTACAGCAATAAAACGTCCACTTTGTAATCCCTTATAAATCCATTCTAATGAGAAATCAGTTTGACTATTAACCGAGGTCGGGTGAAGCCCAATCATAGGTAAGCATTTACCTGGATAACTATTTGCTACGTCTAGAAGATCAGTTAAAGTTTGCTCATCAACATTTGGCATTAGAAAGCTAGTGACGCCTAGTTGCTCTGCATGACAAATAACTTTATCTCGATCTTCCGCAAATTCAGGGAGAAAAAAATGGGTATGCGTATCTATCAATTCCATCTCACAAAGTTAATGCATTCACCTCGCCCGCCAAATTCGTATTGTAATCATATCTTTGCAAGATATCTGGTAAATACCAAAGCTTTTTCAATATGAAGTTATTAGTTATCAGGCTCAGCTCTCTCGGCGATATTATTCTTACTACACCTGTAATAAGATGCCTTAAAAAACAATTAAATGCCGAAATTCATTATCTCACTAAAACAGCTGGAGCCGACTTGCTCAAATACAACCC
>JAJTBW010000109.1 GCA_021286705.1 Sphingobacteriia bacterium | reverse complement strand
CATAAGAGAACATAAGAGAGTCATAAGAGAGATATAAGAGGGATATAAGAGGGATACTTTAGAGATGCTGAATATCAGAGAATTGGAAGCGTGAATATTTGGGCTGGCAGGAGAGATTCAAAATTCAAAGATTAGCTACTAGCCGCTGGCTACTAGCAGGTTATGGACAGAATTCAAGATTCAAGAATTCAAAATTTAGCTGCTGGCAGCTAGCTGCTAGCCAGATGCCAAATGCTAGACGCCAGATGCCAGATGGCCAGATGGCCAGATGCCAGATGCCAGACGCCAGATGCCAGACGCCAGACGCCAGACGCCAGATGGCCAGACGCCAGATGGCCAGATGCCAGATGGCCAGATGCTAGATGGCCAGATACCAGCTGCCAGCTGCCAGACGCCAGATGGCCAGACGCCAGATGCCAGATGCCAGATGCCAGACGCCAGATGCCAGATGGCCAGATGCTAGACGCCAGATGCCAGATGCCAGATGCCAGATGCCAGACGCCAGACGCCAGATGGCCAGATGCTAGATGGCCAGATACCAGCTGTCAGCTGCTAGATGCCAGATGCCAGATGCCAGGCATCAGCATGATATAAATCATGGTCAATGAAAGTGTCGAAGTCAGGAAAAAGACCTATTAGACTAATGTTAGATTATGCTAATAGGCCTTCCTTAAGTTGTGGCAAAACTAAGTCCCTCATAATATGGAACTATGCACCCTTTCGACGTCTAAGCTCGGTACTTATGAGAGACAATTCACGGCCCGTTTGCCCTTTAACGCTAGTATTCTCTTCGGCCCTTCTAGCTAAATAGGGAAGGACATGCTTCACTGGACCATAGGGGAGATACTTTGCTACATTGTACCCCGCCTCTGCCAGATTAAAGCTAATATGATCACTCATTCCATAAAGTTGGCTAAACCAGATTCGGGAGTCATTTCTCTGTAACCCTTTTTCATCAATTAATCGTGAAAGAAGCAGCATACTCTCCTCGTTGTGACTGCCCGCAAATATTGAAGCCCGGCCAATATGATCAATAGCCAACATTAATGCAGCATTATAATCACGATCGGTAGAGGATTTATCAGGTTGGATCGGTGAATTATATCCCATTCGTTTTGCTCTCTCTCTCTCCTTCTCCATATAAGCACCTCGAACAAATTTATAACCGGGATAATAATCATATGTCTCGGCATGAATCAACGAGTTCTTTAACCATGCTAACCGGTCGTGCCTGTACATCTGAAGCGTGTTGTAGACAATCGCCCTCTTCTTATTAAACTTTAACATCATTGATGTTACAACATCATCAATAAATGGCTGATACCAACTATCTTCAGCATCAATCAATATTGGAACATCCTTCTCATACGCTGTTTTGCAAAGCTCCTCTACTTTATGCCGAAAAAACGCAATAGCTTCCTGATCGTCTTCGGAAAGATGCCCCCCTACTGAAATCCTATCTAATACACTATGTGGAATAAACGCTGTTGGTTTAAAAACAGCGAAAGGTATCTTTTCCTTATTCTCGGAAGCATTCAATAAACTTTTCATTGTTTCATTGAATGCACCTATCATGTCTTCTCTACTCTCCTTGCCTTCAACCGAATAATCCAGGATACTACCAACACCAGCTGCCGATAACCTTGACACAACCGGCCTACACTCTTCTATTGACTCGCCACCCACAAATTGTCTATAGATGGTCGACTTGATTATAGCTTTAACAGGCAAATTGAGCCTAAATGCCAGCATTGCAGATTTGTTACCATACTTAACAAGCATCGGGTTACTCAATGCTTTAAACAACAAATATGCGCGTTTTAACGAAGCGTTATCTTGAGAGGCAAATGCAATTTCAGTATTTTCAAAAGAGGGATTTTTCATGGTGATTCAATTTGATTTGCACTTAAAACTATAAAACATAGGCCAAAGTTCAGTCATCTATCTTTTTTTAGTATAAATGGCGCCAAAGGTAGGCCTCTCATATCATAAAGTGTCACATTTTGTTAATTTATCTTAATACAAAATTTTAGAAACAAGGCCTTTACCATCCTGTTAAAGAGTTATATGTATTTTAATTACGTATTTTGATTATTTTGCCTCCAAAATTTTTGTTTACTAAATAATAATATTACATTTGAAGCAGTTGCTAATAAATATTTTAAACATCATTCATTCAAAATCATTCATTTACTAATACCTTAAGTTATGTCAACCGGAGTAAACAAAGTAATTCTACTAGGAAGGCTTGGAAAGGATCCTGAAACCACACAATTTGAATTTGGGAAAAAAACAACCTTTACACTTGCCACCAGTGAAGTCTATAAAGACAAAAATGGAAATCGTCAGGAGGTAACTGATTGGCACAACATTGTTCTTTGGAGAGGCTTGGCCGAAATCGCAGAACAATACCTTCATAAAGGAGATCAAGTCTATCTGGAAGGGAAAATAAAATCTCGCTCATACGAAGATAATGGCGTGAAGAAATATATTACTGAGATTGTTGTAGATAACATGACCTTGTTAGGAAAAAACAACTCATCATCACAGGAAGCAGGTGAGTCAAAATCTGTATCCGTATCTGATCAAAATGACACTCCGCTACCATTTTAACAAGAAACTAGTGAGGGCTTTTCTCTCACAAACTTAGCAGCAGAAACAGCGATTCTTTTATGTCAAAGTCCGAAATTCTTTCGGACTTTTTTTATTCTATCCCTTTTGAAAACTCTTTGCGACACACCCTGTCATCTTCATCTTTACGATTCCAAAAAGAGCAAAACTTATATCTATCTGATTAAAACAGCTAAGAGAATCAGAACAGGTAAATTACCCATTAGAATGTGTAAATTTGTCATAGCCAATGACCAGCAATAAAAATTAGCTTGGCATCAATTATGGATTATTACAGATGGTTTCTTAACAGCACCGAAATGTTGTATATCACAACTGACAATGCCCCATTGATTGCTCTCTATTTAATTACTATTGTCTTTCTTCTATTTCTTTCTGCCCTCATCTCCGGATCTGAAATTGCTTTCTTCGGACTATCCCCAACACAGCTAGAGCAGCTGAAACACAGCGACTCAAAAGCGGATCGAAAAATCGTATCACTGCTTGACGAACCCAAAGAACTCCTTGCAGCTATACTTGTGGGAAACAATTTCGTTAACATTGGTATCGTAATAATCTCGGGCTTTGCTATAAATGAAATATTCAACTTCCAAAATGATCCTCTCTTTGCATTTATCATTCAGGTTGTAGTACTTACCTCTCTTATTTTACTTTTTGGTGAGATCTTACCTAAAGTCTATGCCTCTCGAAATAGCTTATCCGTCGCAAGAAGTACTTTCAGATTATTACTAACACTTAAGAAGATCTTCTATCCCATCATTTTACTTTTAACTAAATCATCCTCGTTTATAGATAAAAGACTAAGTATAAAAACCGGCGGATCACTTTCAGTAACAGATATAACTGATGCCATTGACCTTACTAGTCCCACACCTCAGACCGATGAAGAGCTTAGAATCCTTAAAGGAATAGTTAGAATTAGTGATGTTGAGGTTTCAGAGGTCATGACCTCAAGAACTGATATTTCTGCTATTGCACAAGATACACCCTTTTCCAATCTACTTAATCTTATACGTGAATCAGGTTATTCACGTATTCCTGTTTATGATGGATCACTAGATCAAATTTTAGGCATCTTGTATATTAAAGACCTGTTACCCCACCTGGAGGCCGATAGCTCTTTTGATTGGAGAACGCTTTTACGTAAACCCTTTTTTGTTCCTGAGAATAAAAACATTGGAGATCTGCTGACTGATTTTAGAGAAAAGAAGAACCACCTTGCCATTGTTGTTGATGAGTATGGAGGAACTCTTGGTCTTGTCAGCCTTGAAGATATAATTGAAGAGGTTGTTGGTGAGATAAATGATGAGTTTGATACAGAAACCGATGGTATCTATCATACAATGCTCGACGCTCACACCCACCTGTTTGATGGAAAAACTCTGCTTAATGACTTCTGTCGGATTTTAAATATCCCCGAAGACACCTTTGATCCAATAAAAGGTGAGGCTGAAACGTTAGCTGGATTAGTCTTGGAAATTCTTGGACGATTCCCCGTAAAAGGAGAAGCTCTTATCATTAAGGATTTCAATGTTACAGTAGAAGCTATAGAAAACCGTAGAATCAAACATCTAAAGGTATGGCCTGTTGAAAAGGTAATCCTTTAAAACCTCACTCCTCAAAAGAATCCTAGAAATCTTTAAACAAAACAGTCTGACTAATATCGGTCATGACCAAAAAGATAATGAAAGATGAAAATAAAAACTCTGATCTCTCTCCTCATTCTGATTATAGTCATTGCTAGTTGTGAGGAATCGTACACACCTAAACCTCGTGGCTATATCAGAATTGAGCTGCCCGAAAAGAGCTATGTTTCATTTGATAGCACCTTCCCTTATAAATTCGAATATCCGGCTTATGCTAAATTGTCATCTCCAAAAGAGGCATCTGACCAGCCGTATATGCTCAATATTGATATCCCAAAATTTAAAGCAACCCTCTTCTTAACATATAAGGCTGTTAATGGTAACATTGCAACCTACCTGGAAGATAACCATGTCTTCCTTACTCGTCATATCTCAAAAGCATCAGCAATAGATGAGTCCGTTGTAGCCTCAGAAGAACATAACGTTTGGGGTGCAATCTATTCTATCTCAGGAAGTGGAGCAGCCTCTCCAATTCAATTCTTTGTAACTGATAGCTCTACTAACTTCTTACGCGGGGCCCTCTATTTTAATGTAGTTCCTAACAATGACTCTCTTGCCCCCGTTATTGATTTTATCCAAAAAGACATTACCCATCTCATTGAAACTATCGAATGGAAGAAGAACCATTAAACAAATGGTTTAAATCTTTATCAAATCAACCCCATCTATATATAAATCTTCATTTTCAACTTGATTCAAATATTCAAGTTTGAACTATCTTTATGGCCTTAATAATATTGCTATGAGATTACTTCAAACTCTTTTCCTAATTCTTATTAGTATTGCCATTGCGAGTGCTCAGAGTACTCCTGAAAAATGGGCTCAAATTAAGATAGAAAATTTTAATACGGTTTATGACAAGCTTCCAACACTGGGAGTAGCACTTGATGACATCTACCTTAGTGACCAAAACACAGCTACCCTTTATGTTAGTCAATCTCAATTACCCGAACTGACAAAAGCCGGCGTCGTCTATTCTATCATACATGAAGATGCTGCCAAATGGTTTGCTGAACGATTGGGCGCTAATAAACCAGATACTAAGAGTACTATTGCGGGTATTCCTGAAGGATTTCAATATGGCTCAATGGGTGGATATCTTACAATGGAGGAGACAATGGCTCAACTCGACTCAATGCATGCCAGATTCCCTAACATCACCTCTGCAAGGCTAAAGGTATCAGACCAAACCACTGTCGATGGGAACTACATCTATTACCTTAAAATCTCTAACCATCCTGAAATAGACGAACAAGAACCTAAAGTTCTATATACTGGATTACACCACGCTCGCGAACTGATTACACCCCATCAGATGGTCTTTTTTATGTATCACCTCTTAGAAAACTATGCTACTGATTCTCTCATAAGAAAACTGGTCGACACTACAAGCCTCTATTTTATACCCGTTGTTAACCCCGATGGATTAGCCTATAATCAACTTACGAACCCCGACGGCGGAGGAATGTGGCGCAAGAATAGACTTGATAATGGCGATGGGACATTTGGGGTGGATCTCAATAGAAACTATGGATTCAAATGGGGACTTGACGATATTGGATCTTCACCCAACACCTGGTCTGATACCTATAGAGGTGCTTCAGCCTTTAGCGAAATTGAGACTCAAATTATGAGAGACTTTTGTATTGATAAGAAATTTGCAATATGCCTGAATTATCATAGTTATAGCAACTTCTGGCTCTATTCCTGGGCTTATACAGATCAGGGGTCTCCTGACAGCGCCATCTTCAGACAATATGCATATAGATTGACTGAAACCAATGGATACAAATATGGTCAACCAGGAGCCCTACTCTATAATACTAATGGTGATGCCCTTGACTGGATGTACGGCGAACAAACTCTAAAACCTAAAATCATAGGCTTCACCCCTGAAATGGGATCGGATAATGATGGTTTCTGGCCTACCCCTGATCGTATTATCCCTCTTTGCCAGGAGGTTCTTCCCTCAAATATTCTGGCAATACAGCTCTCGGGCAGATATGCTGAAGTTAAACAGACGGCACCTCTCGTTCAATCTCCCGGAGAGACAGGTGAGGTAAGGTATATTAAATATTCCTTTAAACGCCTCGGCCAAATTGAAACAGGTACATATTCGGTCTGGCTCGAGTCACTCGACAACAGAGTAAACGCAGGAACAAAAAAAACCTATGTTAATCCGGCTCTTTTACAATCCATCTCTGACTCAATAGCAATAACATTCAGTTCATTAATGGGCTCTGGTAATACCTATAAAATGATCCTAAAGTGGAGTGATGGTTTTATAACCTATGCAGATACTATTGAAAGATATGTTGGCCCATTGCAAGCTCTTGTTAACGACCCATGCGATAATATGAACAACTGGACCTCCTCAAAGTGGGGTACCAACACATTTGTTTATGCCTCAGCACCTGCCTCGATTACTGATTCTCCCGTTGGTAATTACGCAGGAAATCAAAACAACATTATCCTGCTTAAGAACCCAATCAATCTTAAAAACAAAGGAGCTGCTATACTTCAGTTTAAACACAAGTACCAGCTTGAAAGAGTCTTCGATTATGTTCAGGTTCAAGTAAGTCTGGATAATAGTAACTGGACTCCGTTAAAAGGCCTCTACACCACAACGGGTGGAACTAATGTTGCTCCAAGTCAACCTGTTTATACCTCAACTAGAAGTCAGTGGACTGAAGAGACATGTAGTCTGACCCCCTGGCTTGATACCACTATATATGTCCGGTTTGTTTTAAAATCAAATAGTAGCTACAACTATGACGGCTTCTACTTTGATGACTTTAAAGTATTGGCCGCTGACATTACCACCGGCATTGGTGGAAACGAAAAGTCCAATTCATTTTTCTCTAATCCTTATCCATCTCCGGGTAATAATGAGATAAATATTGACTACCAAATTCTTAATCCATCTACAATAAATATCTTTTCTTTGGATGGAATCAAGTGGGCATCATTAATGGTTTTACCTGATTCAAATACAGCCACTATAAATACCTCAAAGCTCCCTCAAGGATTATATATCATGGAGGTAATCACACCGAAAACTGGAGTAAAACTCATGAAGAAATTTACCATAGCCCGATAAATCGAGTTAATGACCCGGATCTAAAGAAGGGTGAATGTTAACAAATGTCATTTTGATACGTTAACTTTCATCCTTCTTTTTTTTTGTACTTATACCCACCGAGTATTTAACTTCTTAAACGCCTGTAATCCAAGATCCGTTAATCTATAGCCCCGGAAAACAATTGATTTATCAAGCAATCTCGTAATAAAATCAACTTTAAAAAAGCCCATTAAGCTCAGATTCCCTATTTTTGCCAGGAAATTAAAACTTTCTTCGGAATGTAGACTGCATTATTTACATCATTAAATCAACGAGGCTATGATTGAAACCATTAAAATGGGAACGCTTAAATGGCACCATGTTCTCAACCCCTCGGAGGAAGATCTTCAATATTTGAAGGACAACTTTCACTTCCACCCATTAGATATAGAAGACTGTCGAAGTCTGATCAATCAACGGCCTAAAATTGACGTCTATGATGATTACTACTTTCTGATTCTACATTTCCCTTATTTCGACAAAACCAATACATTCCTTAGAACCCGTGAAGAGAAGATCTTTTGGGGTAAAAACTATATCATAACTCTTGGGAAATCTCACTGGGTTGTTAGTGAATTGTTCAGAACTACCAAAGCAAGAATCGAGCGAAAAGAAGAACTTGAAATTGCTACCTCTGATGCCTTGCTTTACCATATCCTGGAACAACTAATGAAGGAGACCTATGTCCTAATCAGACGAATTGGAGACAATGTTGATAGCGCTGGACGAGATCTCTTTGAACGCAGAGCAATCCGAACCATCGAAAGAATCAGTATTACCCGAAAAAATATTATCCTGCTTAACACCATCTTCAAACCTCAACTCCCCGTCTTTAACAAATTTGAAACGGGTGAGATTGATGGATTTGCCGAGAGCATGGAAGAGTACTGGAGTAATATTCTGGACTACATACAAAAGATGTGGGACTTAATTGAAGATTACTCAGAATTAATTGAGGGTTATTCAAAGACCTTTGACTCGCTGCAGACTAACCGTACCAACGAGATTATCAAAGCTCTTACTATTATATCATCAATTATTCTTCCCCTAACCTTTATTACAGGTCTCTATGGGATGAATGTCCCTCTTCCTTTAGAACATAGTCAACTCGCTTTCCCAATGTTGATAGGAATGATGGTCGCCGTTATTACAATTTTTATGATATTCTTCCGACGACAAAATTGGTTATAACCCTATACCAGAGGTAAATTGTCGCCCACTCCTTTATGAGCCAGCCAATCTATCACATTCCTTACGGCCTGATCATTCAATCGCTCTATCGGAATATGGAATAACTCATGCAGGTTTGTCTGTTTCCCTTCACCATCTCCATAAGTCGAGGAAAGTCGTCTTTTTCTCAACATATAATCTTTATACTCAATATCAACATAACCCTCTTTTCTCGAGATTGATAAAAAGATAACCCTTACCTGTTTGTATCGGGTCACCTTTGATAATAATCCAAATAACCCCCCGGATTCTTTCTCCAGAATTCGACGACCCGAAGTACAAACGAAAAGATGGTTATTGAGATGCGACTTTTTATTTGAACAAGAAATATCACCAATAGGAGGACGATGTCCTTCTGGCAATTTATTAACCCTTAGGGCTAATTGTAATATCTTACTTGTAAAAGCATCATACAATGTACCAATCTTATCTACATTCTTTTGAACATCTATCTTCTTCTGCTCGATTGACTCATGGTATGACTCTCTATCACTATCCGGGTTCCTCCCAAGCTCGGCATCTTCTATCCAATCAGACATAGCTCTATAATTTAGTATGCTTAGTTTAAAGCAAATTTAACACATTTTTCATGTAAAAAAATGAGGCCTGTATGTAATCAATGTGTATTACTATCAGACAGTATCTCACTACTTTATATCCGTAAAGTATGATATGATTTTAGATAGTACGCCATTTTATTAGCCCTCTCTGTTCTTCTATTGTTTCTAAAAACATCATGCTTAATCAAATATCTTTACCATTATACGACCGAAGCCAATTATTTAATAGCTCTCTTAAAAAGAATACACCAAACAATCAAAATGGATTAACTCAATGCAAAATAAAACAGGAGAGACAACCGCCCCTCCTGTTTATATAGAGTCAAAAAACAACTCTTAGAATCTAGCTATCGGCTATTTGAAAGCTTTCTCTAGCAGGCCATCGCCGGTCACAGCCAAACGACTAAAATATTCAGGAACCTCTTTCCCGAGGTAACTATCTACGTACATCTTAGCTAAATATTGACCCAGCATAAAGCCCTGTCCTCGCATACCGGTAAATAACCCAACTGAAGGATCGATTAACATGCGTGGCTCAACATAGTATCCAGCCCATATAGCCTGGAAGCCAACACTTGAAAGCTCAGGTAGCCAATCAACGAATATTTCAGATACGATCTCAAGGAACTCCTTAGAGTTAATTTTCAAGTTTTTTGCTGTTTCAGCAGGGTCAACCGCTGGAGAGGCACAGCCAATAACCTGACCCGTTTCACCTAATTGTTGACCATAGACCGCAACAAATCCTTTGTAATTACGCCTGTCAATAAGCATGGGCAATGGCACACCATTAACACCTAGCATTGGCAAACGTCGAGTAATAAATGCCTGATGTTTAACAGGATATTGTCCGGTTTGAATGCCTAACATACGAGCAAATTTGTCTCCTTCTGGTCCTAAAGAATTAACAAAATGATCAGTATGAAACTCTATATACTTCTTCTCATGAGTTAAGACAAGAACTGTATATCCCTCGCCATCACGCTTCACATCGATTAATTGGCAATCCTCTTCTATACGACCACCATTTTGAATACCAATTTGTCGAATAAGATCAATCACTCTACCCGGCGTGGCTTGCCAACAGTTATGAGTAATCAGGGCGGCTTGATATGTGTCTAATTGTGGATTGAAATAGGGACTAACTCTTTTCTTGAAATCCTTTGGCTCGATCATCTCAGCATCACTCCAGGCCATTGAGCTTTTAAGAGCACTATATACCTGCTCATTATGAGCGAAAGTAACATAGTCAATTGGCCTGAAGTCAATATTTCTTAGACTATGAAGCTCCTTGAAGATCTCAAGGTTTTTTACGGCAATATCGCTCAGCTCTGGCAATGAGAAATTGGGACGACCACCTGCTATATTTCGCCATGATGCTCCTCTTCCAAAGTTTATTAAGACAGGATTCAACCCGGCCTCGCTGAAATAACGGAAGAGGGCGCTACCGCCTATACCTCCACCCGCTATTATTACATTGGTTTTCTCTTTTGTAGTAATTCCTTTTTTATTGGGTGCAATAACATTCTCATGAACAGGACGAGGATAGAGTTCTCCCATGGATAGTTGATTTGAGAGCGGTCCACGAGGTGTAGCCTCTCCCACGACCTGAATCCCATAATTACGGATCATCTGCTTCAGACGGGGAATACACCTTTTTCCGCGACAAGCACCCATACCGAGACGTGTGGTATGTTTAATCTCATCAACAGAAATAAACTTACGATCACCTACAATTTGCAAGATCTCTTCAACTTTGACATCATCACAATGACAGACATAAGTCTCTGACTTAATCTCTGCATCAGCAGGAAGCATCTCAAAAGGCTCAGGATAGCGATCTTTTGCAATAAAGCCCCTTACCTTGGTCATCTCCTCACCATGTATATTCAATGATCTGACACGTGCTACATTGGTCTTATTTGGCTTCTTTAAGATCTTCTCAACCATTCCCTCACCCAGCTTCTTCCCACTGTTATCTACCAGATAAACTTCAATGCCTTCTGCTACCTCATATTCGACAGGTAAGAAATACCAATCCTTTTTCAGGTTGTAACCAAAAATAGCCAATCCGGGACACTGGTAAACACAATCCATACAACCAATACACTTTTCAAAATCGATCTGCGGAGTGGTATTCGTTGAAGTCTTGGTGATGGCACCATGAGGACAAGCAAACTCACATGGGTTACAAGCAAAGCCATAAAGACAGTCAATTTGAACAAATCCTTTTGCCTCCATTCTCTCTTTTGAGGGAAGGAATGGTTTCTCAAGTACCCTGATAGGATGCTGTTGGGAATCGATATACTCTTTACTAATTGCTAGATAATCATCATATTTTACCTTGACACCCATATCCATAAGTATCTCAAAGGCAACCTGACGACCTCTTAATACTGCGCTGGTTCCCTCTCCAATTCGGATAGCATCACCGGCACCAAAACAATTACGACCAAAGATCTCATTACCCTTCAATAATAATTGATCATCTGGAACTAAACCAGTACAGATGTTAATAGCATCAATGCCATCGATTACTGTCTCGGTTCCGGGTATTGCTTTAAAATTCTCACATTGGGCAACCACGGCACCAATAATCCCGGTATTATCAGCATTTGGAATAGCCTTAACAAGGATGTGCGATAACAAAACAGGTATACCTAACCTTCTTACACGATTAGCCTGTACCGGAAAACCTCCCTCAAAGGGTTGAGCCTCAATAATGGCTTTTACATTGGCACCTGCCTGCATCAACTGATATGAGGTAAGATATCCGATATTCCCGGCTCCAACGGTCAGAACATTTTTACCGAGTAAGGTAAACTCACTGTTCATCATCTTTTGGACAACGGCAGCGGTGTAAACACCAGGTACATCATCATTCTCAAATGTTGGCATAAATGGCACTGCGCCTGTAGCAACAACCATATAATCTGCATCAACATAAAAGACCTCATCAGTCTTAATATTCTTTACAGCAATCCTTTTGCCATCAAGGATATCCCAAACAGTGGAGTTAAGGAAAATACCTTCTGCGTCATCACCGGCAAGGGTGGTTGCAATATCAAATCCACGCATCCCACCAAACTTCTTCTCCTTCTCAAAGAAGAAGAACTGGTGAGTCTGCATCAGAAATTGACCACCTATCTTATCATTATTATCAATGACAATATTGTGAATATTATTCTGGTTTAAGAACTCCCGAACGGCCAGTCCGGCAGGGCCAGCACCAATAATGGCAACAGGCGTCTTATAGACATTTACCGCCTCTTGCTTTTGATAATCAACAACACCCGGGTTATATTCTTTAGGTATCTCAGAGACAGTGTTAACCTGATCAACTTTAGTGATACATATCCTCTTTATCTGCCCGTCAACTAACATTTCACAGGCGCCACACTTGCCAATACCGCACTCAAGACTTCGCTCTCGGTTCTGTAAACTGTGGCTATGGACTGGATAACCCGCCTGATGTAAGGCTGCGGCAATGGTAAATCCTTTTTGTCCTCTGACTTCTTTTCCGTTAAAGGTGAATGTAACTTCATCGACTACTGGTACCTCCAGAATGGGGTGTTTTTCTATTCGGTGCATAGGGTGTAAAGCTGGTTGTTAAAATTATTGTTGGTTCATTTGATTTGACTACAAAATTATCTGATTCGTAAAACTGACAATACCGAGAACACAATTTAGCCCAAGTTTAAATAACATCAATCTGCCTCACTTGAGCAATGTACATTTGACTAGTAACTTTAGCCTCTAAGAACTAGTTAATAGACTTAATCTTAAAAAGACCTCTCATCATAAGACTAACTCCAATTTAAAGTAACTTCGTCTGGATTCTAGACTTGATTTTACAGATTCTCCGCATTAACCTGATTAAGAAAAATAGAATGATAATCTATAACCAAGATGTTTGGATTAAAGCCGGATACGAAGCTTTTGCCCTCAATGGAATGAATGGGCTTAAAATTGAACAACTCGCTAAAAAAGTAGGAATAAGTAAATCATCGTTTTATCATCATTTTGCAGATTTAGAAATATTCATTGATTTACTACTAAAATATCATATAAAGCAATCTGAAATAATTGGAAAAAAAGAGAGTCTGGCACAGGATATAGATCCTGATCTAATCAATATACTAATTGATCATCGTATTGACCTTCTTTTTAATAGACAACTGAGAATCCACCAGAACAACAGATCTTATGCTGAAGCACTGCAACAATCGAACACCATTATTGGAAACGCTTTTGTACTTCTATGGATGAAAGACTTAAATCTTAGTCTAACACAAAAGCAGATTAATTCTCTTTTTTCTTTAGCTCTTGAGAACTTCTTTCTCCAAATCAATAATGACAATCTGAACTACACTTGGCTTTCCAAGTATTTTGCCAATCTAAAAAGCATCGCAACCAATTTTACCTAATCCGCATTGTACGGTAGCGACTAAAATAGGCTCATCTATCAACTTACATTTGTGCCCTAATAACACAAATAAGATAGATGAGAACACATAGATTTCATAAACTTTGGTTGAAGGTAACTGCTATTATAATAGGTTCTTTCGGGCCAATTTTCTTTTTAGGCTCTATGATTTCAACATCTCAGCCTGCTGCACTGACTCTTGATGTCTTAAGTTGGCCTATTGACGGTATTCAAAACTACCAAGCTGCCTCAACACGTTTTTTATCAGCTCTCACCGGAGGCTTCCTTATTGGTTGGAGCGTTTGTATCTGGTATTTACAAAAAGAAGTATATGATAAAGCCCCTGAAGGTGTAAGAGTATCTGTTATCTCTGGCCTGATCGCATGGTTTCTGTTGGACAGCCTAGGTTCAATAGCATCCTATAATATCTCTAATGTCTTTATAAATGTCCTTGTATTGACCATTGCGGTAGGTCCTTTATGGAGAAAAGCCATTAAATAATAAAAAAACTCTATGAAAAAACGAATTGCACTTAAAGCATTACTTTCCATTCAAACGTTATCAATACTAGTATACACAGTATCTGTAGGCATGAACTCAGATTGGAACTTTATAAAGGTAGCATTGGATAATATCACAGCTTTAAATTGGAACGGCCAATTTGTATTGGATTTTAGTTGCTACTTAGTGTTATCAGCCATCTGGATTATGTGGCGTAACCACTTTAGCTGGAAATCTATTGTTATTGCAATCTTTGCCGCTATCTTAGGAGTCGTTTTTCTTGCACCATATATTATCATTTTAGGGGACTTCCAAAATTTAATTCATTGTTATTCAGGTAATTATTTGTATATT
>JAJTBW010000108.1 GCA_021286705.1 Sphingobacteriia bacterium | reverse complement strand
GAGATCATTTAAACCACGAAAAGCACGAGAGGCACGAAAACTGCTAGATGAAGAAATTCGTGTTTTTAGTGTTTTTCGTGGTTAAATGTAATCTGCGATTCAAAATTCAAAGATTGGCTACTATCCGCTGGCTACTAGCAGGTTATGGACAGAATTCAAGATTCAAGAATTCAAAACTCAGCTGCTGGCTGCTAGCTGCTGGCCAGATGCCAGATACCAGATGCTAAATGCCAGATGCCAGACATCAGCTTGATATAAAACATGCTCAATAAAAGTGTCGAAGTCAGGAAAAAGATACCTGCTATTAATAAAAGATAAAGCCAGCACATGAATGTTGCTGGCCTTATCTTTTTTATATTAACTGTACCAAATAATCACTTTGTACAGCTATATCATAGAATCATCCTGTTATGAGAATCACCACAGGCGAAATAGGTATGCGGGATTCAAATCGGTCAATTTTTATTATTCATTATCAGAAGCATACCACTCAGCCAGAGAGGTTACCGTTTCACGAAGTTTAAGAGAATGCAGCTTAACATTAGTTGGTAGTTCGGCTTTAATTCTTTCAGCAAAATCAATCAACATCATCTCACTGGAGGGTTGATAAGGCACTAACACCAGTTTATTAAAGAATGGTGAGTTATTTATCATAGATAAAGAAGCGTTTGACTCTCTTAAAACGAGGGCATGGTCAAACACATCTACAATAAGTTTTTTAACGATCTTTTTCAAATCACCAAAATCCACTACCATTCCAAGTTTCACTGAATTTTCCTCCTCAATTGGGCTTCCAATAACCGTAACTGAAAAGGTATAAGAATGACCATGTATATGCTTGCAGGGACCATCATACCCTTCAAGCGCATGAGCCATTTCAAATTTAAACTCCTTAGTTAACCTGATTAAAGCCATTGCTTAGCGTTTTACCAGTTTGGCAGTTGCAACAGATTTATTGTCTGCTATTGTAATCAGATATACTCCATTTGGAAGGGTGGCAGTATCTAAAACCACCTTGTCATCAACCACAGAATACTCAACATGAAGAGTCCTACCATCAAATGATGAGACAGTCAAAGATGAGCCATCCATTTTGAAAGGAGCTGCTATAGTTGCACTAGTTGTACAAGGATTAGGATAAATGGAGACAACAACCTTAGATGAACCATCCTCGATTCCTACATTCGGATCCCAGATATAATCAGCCCATTCAGGATGATCAATGAATGGGTTCCTATTATTTTGGAATCCATAAACGGTGTTATTACGATCAATCTCTTTCTGACTTACAGGGTCATTGTGATGCCATTCAAGCAACATCTTTGCGGCCCATGGTTCTAAATTTGCTCCGTCAACCATTCCATTACTCTGCCATGAACCATCCTCGGTATAGTAGCGGGTACACATATAGAAATAGGTACGTGCAAAATCACCTTTGTACTCATCAATTGGTTCAAAGACGGTGCCTGAGTAACCCGGATAACTGCAACTACCTAATTTACTACCATTGGTACTTGTCCATGATGCAGAACCAACTTCACCAAATGGATAGTTACTTCTCTTTCCGTTTACATAGCCATCCGTAGGATAAAGATGGAACATGTCACTAACCATAGGAGAGGCGTCATTAAACCAGCTTTTAGGCCAAGAGTGTTCACGATTATAGCAATCACCCTCACCACTATAGTTTCCACATTGGTCAGAACCAAACGTATATTCATATGCGGGTGTTCCAGATGGCTTATCAGAATACATATCCCACACTTTTCCGTTAGGTTTATCATCAGTTGTTTTAAAGGCAGTCCATAAGAAATCATAAGACTTAACCGTATGATTATCTATTATATTATGCAATGCTAATCTTAATGGAGTTCCTGTCAAGCCATTTGCTGAATTATAATAACCAGCAGGTGCCTGAGCAATAATACTAAATGGACTAAGTACAGATACTAACAGAAAAAATGCTGCCAGTTGTAGTCGTGTTTTCATCATAACAAGGAATTCTTTGTGTAAATTATTTAATCGTGGTAATTATTTCAAAAATTGCAACCCCAGCAAGAATCATCGAGCCTATCAAGTGAGGGCGAAAATAGGGATGTGATGCCAATTCACCCTTGGAAATTCTCTCACTTACACCACTAAAAATTAGTGTGAACAAAAAAACAAACAATCCAAGCCAAAAGCCATTCCAAGATAGAATACCTATAACAAAAGAGGCCAAAAAAAGATCAACCGCCCACTGTAACCGAACAGCAAAAGGAGCTGCCAGTGGGAAAATTAAATCAGAAGGTTTACTTTTCAAAGCACCCCAAATGCCTTTAATTGAAACAAAAAGGAGCAATGGCATTGCAAAAACTTCTAAAGCAGAACCTAATAAGTACACTGATAAACGCCCAATAAGCCAACCGAGTGTTGAAGCACCAACAAAAAGCAATGGTAGCTGTAACCACAATCCTTTGATAGTAACGTCCGGTTTAGGAAGGAAGCCATTCCGCAAAGCCTGTAGACTGATAGCCAGTGAAATAATTATTAAAAGCGTCATTTTGCTAAAATTGGGGGCAAATTTACGAGAAAAGATATGGGTGAACGTTATCAAATTGAAAATAATGACTTAAGCGGACGGGTACATTTTGATATTCTTAAATCGACTTTACTTTCCAGAATAACAAAATAAGAGGGGCTAATTAGTAAAACAACAGAGAGAACTAAGCAGCTCTATAAAGAGCCTATTTAAATTTTGGTATTCAATCTTTCTCATAAAATGAACGATTCTATACAAAGAGTAAATAAATTTTATAAACATCTATAGATTGGTATGATTTTTCGTAATTTTGTAGAATAGATTTGAATCTACTTTTTTGATTTTATGGACATTTATGAAAACCCAAATGCGGAAGACAATCCGGGAGGATTGCACCGAAACAATGACAATGAGGATGGTGAGAGAAAACGCCGCCCCAGAAAAAGAATCCCCCTACGGCAAGATCTGATGGATAATAATCCAGACTTTAATGGTTCTCGAGAGAGTGATAAATCAGATTTTCAATCAACCCGCCGCCCCTATGACGATCGTCAATCAGGGCCGGAGCGTCGCAACAACCCTTGGGGAGACCGCCCTACCTACAACGAAGATCGTAGACCTTCGTACAACGACCGTCGTCCTAATTACAACGACGACAGAAGACCTTCTTATAACGATGATCGCAGACCATCTTACAACGATGACCGTCGCCCCAATTACAACGACGACAGAAGACCATCTTATAATGATGATCGCAGGCCATCCTACAACAATGATCGCAGACCATCTTACAACGATGACCGTCGCCCCAATTACAACGACGACAGAAGACCATCTTATAATGATGATCGAAGGCCATCCTACAATGATGATCGCAGACCATCTTATAACAATGATCGCAGACCTTCCTACAATGATGATCGTAGACCTTCTTATAATCCACAAGATCGTCGCGGTTATGATGACAGAAGAAACGATTTCAACGATCGTCCTCGTTTTAATCGTAGTGACGACCCTTATCTGTATGGTGATGACAGACGTCAAAATGATCGTCGTCCGTCATACCCCGCAGGAAACAGGAACAATGGTCCTCAACAAAGAGGAAGAAACCAAGGTTTTAACCAAAATCGTAACCCTTATAGGCAAGATGGAGGAAGGCCTTCTGGTAACAGACAACCTTTTAACAGGAATGTCCGCCCCGGAAACATCCAAAACAAAAGACAAAGACCGGCTCCCGGCTCAGAAGGATTCCCAGCAGAAATCGAGGGTCCAGTTCGTCTGAATAAGTATATCTCTTATGCAGGTATCTGTTCACGACGTGAAGCCGACAAACTTATTGAAGCCGGTGCAATCACCGTTAACGGTGTTGTTGTTTCAACTCTTGGCGCACGTGTTAATCCCGGTGATAAAGTAAGCTTCGGAGATCAAACCCTCATGTTTGAAAAGAAATTCTATGTTCTTCTTAACAAACCAAAGGGCTATATCACTACCACCGATGACCCCGGTCAAAGAAAAACCGTAATGACTCTCGTTTCAAACGCCTGCAGAGAAAGAATATATCCTGTTGGTCGTCTTGATAGAAACACCACCGGATTACTTCTCTTTACCAACGATGGACTTATGGCAAAGAAACTTATGCATCCAGCTGGTGTCGTAAGAAAACTTTACCATGTTGTTCTTGATAAAATAATCCCTGGAACTGATCTAGAAACGATCTCTAAAGGAGTTCAACTCGGTGAAGAATTCATAGAAATTGACGACATCGCTTATGCAAATAATGCAGAAGACAAGCGTGAAGTTGGTATCGCGATTCACTCTGGACAGAATAGGGTTGTTCGTCGCATCTTCGAATCATTTGGATATAAAGTTGTAAAACTTGACCGCGTAATGTATGCCGGTTTAACCAAAAGAAACTTACCTCGCGGCCAATGGAGATTCCTTGCCCCAGAAGAGGTCAGCTATCTGAAAATGTTATAAGATTATAATTCTCTAATGAAAGGATGCTCAGAAATGGGCATCCTTTTTTTTTACTAGCATAACCTTTAACTTGTTATTGTTTGGTTAACATCCGTATCATAACTACTAAAAAACACCAACCAGAGTAAACAATTGAACAAATATCCAAAGACCAACTCACAATAATTATTCATTTACCTTATAAAAAGGTCTGATTCTTGTCAGAGGTTAAACGGTGAAGTTTGGTCAATAAACCTTAATAACGGTAGATATAACATGAATGGACGATAAAACCAGAGAGTAATGAGAGATGATAACTATAATACTATCTGTGCTGGAGCAAGCAATAATTCAGAATATTCTAAAACAAAGGACAAAAGTGTCCTATTTTAAGAAAAGAGGTGTTTTTAAATTATGCTCAATATTTATACAACAATATCCCTCATCAGAAAAAAAGCCGTAACTTTGAGGCAATTAAATTGAAAAGCCATAAAGGAAGAATAAAAAGTCAAAAGAAAGCAAAAAAGGAGAAAAAAGAGTTTGTTTCCTGTTAATTGATAAACAATTGCTTCCTGAACTAAAAAAAGACAAGTAACTTTGCAAAATATTTCCTTAAACATATAAAAACATGAATATCACGCATATTGAACACATTGGCATAGCCGTTTCCAATATGGAAGAAGCAATTGCCTATTATGAAAACATTCTGGGCATGAAATGCTATGCCATTGAAGAGGTAAAAGACCAAAAGGTTAAAACTGCCTTCTTCATGGTTGGTCAGACTAAGATTGAGTTGCTAGAATCAACCGATCCAGAAGGACCAATTGGCAAATTCATTGAGAAGAAGGGTGCTGGTATTCATCATATGGCATTTGCTGTTAAAGGAATCGAAGAGGCTCTTGAGGAGACCGCTGCAAAAGGAGTAACCTTAATAGACAAAGCACCAAGAAAAGGCGCAGAAGGATTAGATATTGCCTTTCTACATCCCAAAAGTACCTATGGTGTATTAACTGAACTTTGTGAAAACAAATCAAAATAAACTTTCAATCTAAGCATTATGGCATTCGAAGATAAAATTAAAGAACTACTCGACAAACGCGAGTTGGCCAAATTGGGTGGCGGCCAAAAGAGAATAGATGCCCAGCACGCAAAAGGGAAAATGACAGCCCGTGAGCGTATTGACTTGCTACTCGATGAAGGCAGCTTCGAGGAGTTCGACATGTTCGTTACTCATCGTTGTACCGACTTTGGTTTAGAAAAGCAGGAGTATCTATCTGACGGTGTTGTAACTGGTCATGGCACCATTGATGGACGAGTTGTTTATGTTTTCTCTCAAGATTTCACCGTTTTTGGTGGTTCATTATCTGAGTCATTTGCAAAGAAAATTTGCAAAGTGATGGATCAGGCAATGAAGGTAGGGGCTCCATTAATTGGTATTAACGACTCTGGTGGTGCTCGTATTCAGGAAGGTGTTCAATCACTTGCTGGATATGCTGAGATCTTTGAGCGTAATATCCTCGCATCAGGGGTTATACCGCAGATATCTGCAATATTCGGACCTTGTGCCGGTGGAGCTGTATATTCACCAGCCCTAACCGACTTTATTCTTATGAGTAAAGAATCAAGTTATATGTTTGTAACTGGTCCTAAGGTTGTAAAAACTGTAACCGGTGAAATCGTAACTGATGAAGAATTAGGTGGTGCTACAGTTCATGGTTCAAAGTCAGGTGTGACCCACATGATTGCTGAAGATGAAAGAGAAGGCATTCTTTTGGTTAGAAAGCTCATCAGCTTTATGCCTCAGAATAATTTGGAAGAGGCTCCAATCATGCCTTGTGATGATCCTATCGATCGTCTGGAAGACTCACTGAATTACTTTATCCCAGAAAATCCAAATAAACCTTACGATGTAAAGGATATTATTCACGCTATAGTTGACAATGGTGAGTTTCTAGAAATCCATCGTCACTATGCTCCAAACATCGTAGTTGGTTTCTCACGCTTTAATGGTCAGTCAGTTGGTATTATTGCAAATCAGCCAAGTTATTTAGCTGGTGTATTAGATATCAATGCTTCACGTAAAGCTGCACGTTTCGTACGTTTCTGCGATGCTTTCAATATTCCATTAGTTACCCTGGTTGACGTACCTGGATTCTTACCCGGAACAGCACAAGAGTACGGTGGAATTATTATTCATGGTGCTAAGCTACTCTTCGCTTATGGTGAAGCAACAGTACCAAAGATCACCATCATCTTACGTAAAGCATACGGTGGAGCTTATGACGTAATGAGCTCTAAGCATCTACGTGGTGACATTAACTATGCTTGGCCTACAGCAGAGATCGCTGTTATGGGACCTAAGGGTGCTATTGAGATTCTTCACAGCAAGAAACTTGGTGAATTAACTGATCAGGCTGAAAGAGATGCTTATATCCTTAAGGCTGAAAATGAATATAAAGAGAAGTTTGCTAACCCATACAATGCAGCAAAATATGGCTTCATTGATGATGTTATTGAACCACGTAATACACGTTTCCGTATCATCCGTGCACTACAAGCACTTGCTACGAAGAAGGATACCAATCCTCCTAAGAAACATTGCAATATCCCCTTATAATAGTAATTAGATATATCATGAGATCATTCAAATATATCAAAGTGGTAATGCTGGTGGCTCTCTTGCTGCCAGCCACACTACTTATAAATGCGCAGAGCGCACTTGACTTAAGAATCAATGAATTTCTTGTTGAAAACGACAGCAACTACATTGATGACTTCGGTCAACATTCACCTTGGGTTGAGTTTTACAATACTGCGTACAATACAGTAAACATGGGCGGGTTGTATCTGACAAACGACCTGAACAACCCCAAGATGTATATGATCCCTAAGGGTGATCCCATTACTGCTATAGCACCACGTTGCTTTCTGGTTTTTTGGGCAGATGGTAAATCAGAATATGGTATAAGACACCTTAACTTCAACCTCAAGGATTCTAAAATCATCGCTCTTTTTGATGCAGATGGAAAGACTCTGATTGATAAAATTGAAGTCGGTAATATCCACAAAAAAGATATTACTTATGGAAGAGTCCATGATGGCAGTAATCAATGGAGTTATCTTGAAAAATCAACGCCAGGCTCCAGTAACTTTACAGGAACAGTTGTAACCCCTGCAGAGAAATTTGGTCAGATGGATCCTTCGGGCACGGGAATGGCCGTAATAGCAATGGCTGTAGTGTTTTCTGCTCTTGCTTTGCTTTATATCTTCTTTAAGCAAAGTGGTAAAATTCAGTCTGGAAAATCTAAACTGTTTAACAGAGCCAATAAAAAAGAGGTTACCACTGCACCAATTTCTGAAGCATCAGGAGAGGTTAATGCCGCTATCGCAACTGCACTGTACCTATATCGTAATCAATTACATGATCACGAAAACACAATTATCACTATTCAAAAGGTCGCCAGATCATACTCTCCTTGGAGTTCAAAAATCTATGGCGTGATGAATAATTGGCCAACTAAGACACGATAAAATAAGAATCCAAGAATTAGTAACCCACTATGAAAAATTTCAAGCTAAAAATAAACGGCAATCAATACGATGTTAATATCAATGGCATCGAAGATAACATTGCTGAGGTTGAGGTTAATGGTACAGTATATCAGGTTGAAGTAGACAAATCAATCACCCCAACCAAAACTCCTAAACTCGTCCGTAAGGCTGCCGTCCCTTCAACTGATACAACAGGAAGGACAAACTCTCCTGAAGGACCTAAGGGCAGTGGAACAATAAAATCTCCTCTACCTGGTGTTATTCTTGACGTTTACGTTAAAGAAGGTGACGCCGTTAAAATCGGTCAGCGCTTAATGATGTTAGAAGCCATGAAGATGGAAAATAACATCGATGCCGATAAAGAAGGTAAAGTGGTCTCCATTAAGAAACATAAAGGAGATCAAGTCATGGAAGGTGACGTTTTAATTGTAATTGGATAATTATTAACTAATGGAACATAGTAGTTTTTTATCATTTGTAGGTGACCATCTATCGCAGTTTTTATCATATACTGCCTTTGCCAATTTCACTATTGGACATGGTATTATGATGATAATTGGATTGATCTTCATCTACCTGGCTATTGCCAGAGAATATGAGCCACTACTGCTTGTTCCTATTGGTTTTGGTATATTAATTGGCAACATTCCTTTTTTCCCCGGCTTAAAAGTCGGGATCTATGAATCTGGTAGCGTTTTAAATTATCTCTACTTCGGAGTCCTGCAAGGGCTCTATCCGCCATTAATTTTTCTTGGAATTGGAGCAATGACTGACTTCTCAGCCTTGATTTCAAATCCAAAGCTAATACTAATAGGAGCAGCAGCACAGCTAGGTATCTTTGGAGCCTATGGGATTTCCATGGCTTTAGGATTCACCGCCGCCGAATCAGGAGCTATTGCTATTATTGGTGGGGCAGATGGACCAACAGCGATCTTCCTCTCATCCAAACTTGCACCTGATCTTATGGGAGCAATTGCTATATCAGCTTACTCTTATATGGCACTCGTACCCGTAATTCAGCCTCCTATCATGCGCCTTCTTACCACAAACAAGGAGCGCCTGATAAAAATGAAAGCACCTCGCGCCGTATCTCACAGAGAGAAAATTAATTTCCCTATTGCAGGACTTATCCTGACATGCTTTATTGTTCCGACTGGCCTTCCCCTTTTAGGAATGCTCTTCTTTGGAAACCTTCTTAAAGAAAGCGGTGTCACAAAACGTCTTGCAGATACAGCAAAAGGACCTCTAATTGATATCGTTACGATTCTTATTGGTCTTACTGTTGGTGCCTCAACTCAAGCAACCACATTCCTAACTTCTAAGTCAATTGGGATCTTTGTTTTAGGTGCTACATCTTTTATTATTGCCACCACCGGAGGTATCTTATTTGTCAAATTCTTCAACCTATTCCTGGCTGAAGGAAAGAAGATTAATCCACTGATTGGTAATTCAGGTGTCTCTGCCGTTCCTGACAGCGCAAGAGTTTCTCAAGTCGTAGGACAGGAATATGACAAATCAAACCATCTGCTTATGCATGCTATGGGACCCAATGTTGCTGGTGTAATTGGCAGTGCTGTTGCAGCAGGTATCATGCTTGGATTACTCTATTAGAAATACTATAAGGCCGGATGATTTTTATCTAAACAATTTCATCCGGCTCTTTTTAAACACTACAAACAATTAGTATACCACTTAACCACAGTTCTTAATTTAGTTTCTTCAATTTTTGTAAATCACCACTAAGAATCACAGTTATTCCGGAGCTTAATTATCTTTTCGTGCGCTTTGCTATGCCGTTCTTAAACTCTCTATATCAAAACACCGATCACGTTAGGCAATGCTACAATTGTGATAATTTGCTGTTATTAAATTTTAATGAAATAATATCTTTTTCGTTAGCGAATTAGCTTTCTCAACAAACAGTAAACCCAAATGGAGCACACTAGTTTCATCTCCTTCGTTGGAGATCATCTGTCGCAATTCCTTTCTTATACCGCTTTTGCAAATTTCACTATAGGTCACGCAATAATGATGATTATTGGTTTAATCTTCATTTACCTTGCTATTGCAAAAGAATATGAACCAATGCTTCTTGTCCCTATTGGCTTTGGTATTCTGGTAGGAAACATTCCTTTTTACCCGGGACTAAAAGTGGGTATTTACGAAAGTGGTAGTGTAATGAATTACCTCTACTTCGGAGTTCTTCAAGGAGTCTATCCTCCTCTAATTTTTCTTGGTATTGGAGCTATGACCGACTTCTCGGCTCTTATCTCCAACCCCAAACTCATTCTCATCGGTGCTGCCGCTCAACTTGGTATCTTCGGAGCATATGCCATCGCTTTAGCTCTTGGCTTTAGCCCTGCTGAAGCTGGTGCAATTGGTATCATCGGTGGTGCCGACGGCCCTACTGCTATCTTCTTATCTTCTAAACTTGCCCCAGATCTCATGGGCGCTATTGCCATCTCTGCCTATTCATATATGGCTTTAGTACCTGTGATTCAACCGCCTGTAATGAAACTCCTTACCACAAATAAGGAACGTCTGATAAGAATGAAACCCCCTCGCACGGTATCTCGCAGAGAGAAAATTATTTTCCCTATTGCAGGTCTTCTTCTTACCTGTCTGATTGTTCCAACTGGTCTGCCTCTTCTTGGAATGCTATTCTTCGGCAATCTGTTAAAAGAAAGTGGTGTTACTAAACGTTTAGCAGATACAGCTAAAGGACCTCTCATTGACATTGTTACCATCCTTATTGGCTTGACCGTTGGGGCTTCCACACAAGCTACCACCTTCCTGACCACTAAATCTGTTGGTATCTTCGCCCTTGGTGCAGCCTCGTTTATAATAGCTACTTTCGGTGGCGTTATGTTTGTGAAAATCCTTAATATCTTCTTAAAACCGGAAAATAAAATCAATCCTCTTATAGGAAATGCAGGGGTTTCTGCTGTACCCGACAGCGCTCGTGTCTCACAAGTCGTCGGATTACAATACGATAAAACTAACCACCTCCTTATGCATGCGATGGGTCCCAATGTTGCTGGTGTTATTGGTAGTGCAGTAGCTGCCGGTATCATGCTGGCTTTCTTATACTAATATTGTACCCAATAAAAAAAAACCGGATGTCTTCGATTCACAGGCATCCGGTTTCTTTTTGTCTCTTAATCAACTTCATTTATCTTTGTGTTAAATTAGAATTAAAATGTTGCTAATAGGCATTGCCGGCGGCTCCGGCTCAGGAAAGACCACTGTCGTAAGACGTATCATGGAGATGCTCCCTCCTGACTCTGTTTCAATAATCTCTCAGGACAACTACTACAGAGATAATGGCCACCTCTCAGCTGAAGAGAGAAAACAGATCAACTTCGACCACCCCTCCTCCATCGAGTTTAGCCTCATGGTCAAACAACTCGATGACCTTAAAGCCGGCAAAACAATCCAAATGCCAACTTACTCTTACCTCACTTGTGCCCGCCTCCCCGAAACCATTGCCATCGCCCCCAGAAAAGTCATTATCGTTGAAGGCATCCTTATTATGACCGACCCCGACTTACGCGACCGTCTAAACATTAAGGTCTTTGTTGATGCCGATGCCGACGACCGCCTAATGCGTATCATGCGCCGCGACCTCGTGGAACGCGGACGAACCAACGAAGAGGTGCTTAAACACTACGAAACCTACGTCAAACCCATGCACCTCCAATTCATCGAACCTACCAAACGTTACGCCGATATCATCGTCCCCCAAGGTGGCGAAAACAGCGTGGCTATCGATGTACTCGCCTCTCGTATCCATATGCGCCTGGCCTCCGATTCAGCCTTTTAACCCTCCTCTTATTCCATCCTGGCCAATCAACTTAATGAAGTTACCCATCCGCCTTAAAAATGCTCCATCTATAAAATGTCTCTCCTCTACTTTATGTAGTTTAAGATATCTCATTTTAGGGCTGTTTGGGATACTTATTTTCATTAACTCAGGTTGCTCTAAGACGGATGAGATACCTGAATCTAACTTCACCACTTTTCAGATCAGCGACCAACCAATTACCTCAATCTTAGTACTCGATTCAACCATCATTGCCTGTGAGGCATCACGAAATCAATCGGGTTCAATTTATGAGGCCTCTTATCCATTCGACCATTGGAAGAGGAGTGCCTTTGAAAAGAATCATCCTTTTTACACCCTCTCTCATCAGCCTAACTCAAATTCTTTTTGGGCTGCAGGAGACTATCTAACCATCTACAAGGGTTCTGCAACAAACTCATGGGAGTACTACCCCTTGTGGGATCAGGTTCCAACCAACGAGTTTGATAGACCTCCCTTTCGGAAATGGCTATGGTTAAACGACTCATGTGCGGTGGCAGTAGCAGGGGAGTACTATAAGAAGGGGGTTTTATACTTTACCGATGATGGGGGTGTCAATTGGAGCTATACCTTTTTCCCAAACGAGCTTACAGCGGTGGCTATCGACAAAGCAGGAAGAGGCTTTGCTGCCGGTTACGGTATTCTTTTAAAGATTGATGTAGTAAAGCAGAGCTATGAGCTCATAGCTGAGCGGGGTTTCTACATCACCGCTATGACTTATAGTGCCGACGGGAAGTTCTACTACTCGACATGGGATGGCGAGATAGGGAGTATCAACCCTGACGGGGAGTTAAATGCTCTGTATAACTCCTCTCGTCGCTTTAACGGACTTCTTTCAATCAATGAGACTCTTTATGCCTGCGCGAACGACGGAGCCTTAATAACGGCCTCTAATGGCAAATTCAGACAATACGTGTTACCATGGAAAGAGGATCTGCTAAGTGTGGCAACCAATCAAGATTCAAGCTTGTTATATATAACGACAGAAACGGGAAGAATTCTAGTTACAAACATCTCAACGCTGTTGCATTAATAGCCGATTAATTTACAGCAAGTATAGAATACTTCAATCTTATCAAGATATTAGCAGCATTATATAGTAATCACAAACAACCAAACCTTAAACAAAAAAGCTGCTCCAAAGAGCAGCTAGATAGTAAACTAGTAGAAAGAAATTATGACTGCGGAATCAAAATGTTAAATTAAATACTTATTTCTACTCGGGTTAATAGATAGAGTAGTATAATAAAAACCAAAGCTTTGCCGATTTAAGTAAGAGCCACTACAACAAAAACTAAAATTCAAATCCCCCTCTTTGACGTTTCTTCATGATTATCCTAATTAACTGAGGGTTTGAACTAGCTCCATGAGCAATTCTCATACATCTAAGCATTTTCTCAATTGAAGAAAGAGAAACACTACAAGCATCAGCGATACATTTCAATGGGTTACCTTGTGCCAGCAATTGGAAAACAACTTCCTGATCAGGGGTAAGAACCACATTCTCTTCATTATTATAGGTACAAATCGAAGGGACTTTATCGAGGTATGCAGTGATAGAAGCAACAAGGGTATTGAAAGGTAGCTCTTTGTCAAAGAAATGATCTATTAATTTAGGCTTCATCAAAGAATCAAACTTTCGACTATTATTTATGGACAAAACCATAATTTGATGTTTAGGATTACTTTCACGAATTACTTTCAGATAGGCTACAGAACTTTCATCGTTTAAACAATCCTCATTTATTAGTAGGGCGCAGCATAACGGATTTAAAGATCCTAATCTAATCGGTTCTCGTAAACTAGCATAGGTCTCCAATATTACCAACCGTGCCCTAAACTCCTCTAAACATGCTGAAATAGCAGAGGCGAAGAATGTGCATGGTTCAATAAAAACCATGGCATACCGGTTTTTTAACTCTTTATTCATTTTTTTAAGTCTGGGTTATCAAATAAAAAGAAAGTCGACTAAAAGTGAGCCGTTAATGCTCTTCACTAGTGAAAATAATGTATTATACAGTAAAATATCTGAAATAAATAAGTGAAACAAATATATACATGAAGATTTCAATAATCAACAAAAAATCAATAAAAAAATATATATTTACCAAAATCCTCATAGAGAACACTCAATTAGAATATTCTAACATACTGACCTTTTAAGAAAGTATATATTAAGATGGAGTAAATGTAAAAGGAAAGTGTCTAGGCTACTATGATTAAAATTTGTAATGGAGATAAAAAGTAATGGAGATTCTATCTGCAGTATCAGACCGAGGAAACAATTTGGACATTTACACGATTACGTATTTTAAGCACAATCAGCTCCACGAGCTAAAATGAAGCCATTTAAAGGATTTTCATGACAAAAGCATACCAAACTATCAAAAACGAAACTGAGACCAACAGACGCTATTAAATCCAATTCAATCTTTAATTCTAATGAATCCACAAATCCCGAATCTTGAATTTTGAATCCCGAATCTAGAATCCCGAAACCTGAATCTCATCCCCTCCCATGCCGTTAAGATAGTAAAGCCTGATGTAGGGGGGATAAAACACAAAAGGCCGCTCTGTAGTAGAGCGGCCTTTGAGTTATAAATTGGCGACGACCTACTTTCCCACCGGTTAAGG
>JAJTBW010000307.1 GCA_021286705.1 Sphingobacteriia bacterium | reverse complement strand
CGCTCAACCACCGGGTCGCTGCCTGAGCGGAGTCGAAGGCAAAGAGGCGGAGAAGCGGGGAAGCTGGGAGGCAGGGAAGCAGGGAAGCAGACATTGAGATATATAGAGGAATGAGAGAGATATGTCATGTGATCTCTTCTTTTACCAGATTATTTGATGAAGTGTTTTGGCCTTTTATTTAGGGTGTCCCTGTGTCGAAGTCAGGAAAACATTTATCGATCAAACGACAATAATCCTTATCCTATGACTTTGATATTCTTCCATTTTCCACTTCTAAACCTTTTTATAAACACAGCTGTGAAAGCAAGGAAGAAAATCACCAATAAAAACCAGCCAAGTTCGATTGAAAGGTTCAAAACATTCAATGAAACATAGAGAATTGGAACAAATAACCAATGAGCAGTGACTGATGCTACCATAGTAAAATGGGTATCACCAGCACCTCGTAAAGCACCAACAACTGCAATCAAAACAGCTTCAACCAATACATAAAGTGCAGCGATTCGTATCATATTAATAGCAATAGGTGCAGCTGATACAAAAACAGAGCTCGCCTCTGTTGGATGAAAGAGATTGACCAGCATTGGAGTGGCAAAAAGGAAGAGTGCCAAGATTATCACAGAGTAAAAAATCCCAATTCTAATTCCCGAGTAAGCAGCTCGTTGAGCATAATCGGGCTTGCCAGCACCCATATATCTGCCCACCAGACTGGTTACCGCTATTTCAATTCCAAGCAATGGAATAAAAGAGACTAAGTCCCAGTTGAACATAATAGTCGAAGCAGTTGCAGCTACTTCACCCCTGGAGTGAAAAAGAGATACCATTGTACTAAAAGCCAGAAAGTTCAAAAACATCTCTAAGCCAGCAGGATATCCATAATAGAGAAGTTTTTTCATGATAGGGTAATCAAATCTGAACGACTTCATAACTTTAAATTGCTCACGATTGGTATGTCCCAGATAAATGACTGATAAAATGATGACTGATACAAAACTTCCAGTTATAGTGGCAATGGCAGCGCCTCGTATTCCTAAAGGAGCAAATCCTAGCTTCCCGAAAATCAGAATATAATCTAAAACAACATTAACCAACATAGCAGCCAATGTAGCAACCATCACGATACCTGTTCTACCAATGCCGGTGAAATAACAACCCAAGGTATAACGCATCATACCAAACAGTGACCCCAGAGCAAGAATATTCAAATACTCAATTTGATAAGCCATCTGAGACGCAGGTATATTCATAAATTGGAAGTAGAGCTTAGCAAGAGGACTAATTCCAAAAACAATAGGCCATGCGATAATGGTAACCAAAATGGCTTGAAAAGCCGCTCTTGTGGATTTAGCATATTTGCCAGCACCAAAATACTGTGCTGTTAAAGCAGTAGTATAGCCAGTTAAGCCAACAAAAAAGAACATAATAACCTGCAAAGTAACACCACCACCCATTGCAGCATTCATCTGTTCTACCCCTATTCGAGCAAGAAACAGGCGATCAGTAAAGGTCATTATTCCATCACAAGCTGTTGAGATAATCATTGGAAAAGCCAGAATAAGCAACTCTTTAATGCCCCCCGGCTTATGGTAACTTTTGAAATAATCAGTAAAGAATTTCATAATTTATAATAAAAAACGTTCATAAATAATAAAGGAAGACACCAAAATCAATACACATTAAACGATTTCAGTGAATTATCCTTGATCAGGTTTCAATCAGTGAATCAGACCAAAGTAGGAAAACGAAACGGTAGTTACTAAAACTCCATAACATCTTTTCCCAGCTTTGAAAGTACTCGATTCTAAATTAAACTGTCGATAGACTAGCTGTAACATCCTTTAGAGCCAGCGTTCTTCAACCGTAGTATTACTAAATGAATACAGCATGAAGCTCTGTATTATAGATCAAATACGTGATAATGCTATCGATTCTACCCAATTTGAACCTGATCCCAGACTACAGGGATTCGATAAAAAATATTGTGCAAGTAGGATTTCCTCCGAGGTTATAGTACCATCGGATTATAAAAGAATTGACTAAAACGAGATTTATTTGCAAGTAGAGGCGCAAAGGTAGAGAATTCTCACCATTAGATATTAAAAAACACTGTTGTCCGGGAAAAATAATAAAGAGCTACAAGGTCTTTTGCCTTTATAGCT
>JAJTBW010000306.1 GCA_021286705.1 Sphingobacteriia bacterium | reverse complement strand
TTGGTAGGGTTGTCCAAAATGCTGTCAATAGCATACGTTTCTTGTAGATAAGGAAAGATAAGTTGATCTACAATTGCTTCGACTATATTTTTACTCCCAAGCCAATAATCATCAATAGTATCAATTATAGTATCGTAATTGATTAGTGACGCATTGAAGCTAGAATATCCGAAATCAATAATTAGTATAGTTCCTTTTCTAATCCCATAACCAATACTTGTAGCGATTGGCTCGGTTATTAACTCAATTTGTTCAAAACCTGCAAATCGACCAGCATTTTTTAATGCTTCTATTTGTGTAATCGTAAATTTTGCAGGAACGGTAATTACAGCTGCTTTTACATCTTCATCTTGAACAAATGACTTTAACTTTCTGAAACACTGACCTAATAATTCTTCCGATGAATAAGATTTACCAGTGTTTGAAGATTCGTAAGAGTGACTAGTTCCTAACGTGCGGGTAAATTGATTAAAACTGTTGGTTTTAACTGGCTCAAAAGACTTTAATGCTCTGACTTGATCATTTTTAATAACATTGAAAGCTGCGTCTCCAATAAAAATGTCGCCACGTTTATTGAAATGAACACATAAAGGCATTGATTCTTTCAGTGTATCTGAAAGCTTGATTACGGGCATACCATGCTCCATTCTTGCTATTTGGCAAAAATCATCATTGAAGTATAACCCGTAATCAATATGTGTTCTCACTATCTTAATGTGTTGGTTGGCTTCTCGTCATTTGGCAACAGAGAAACCAATTGTTGTAGAATTGGGCGAATGCCAGAAGTGTTGCCATTAGTTGCCATTTGCAACCCTTGATTAAGTAACTGCCTTGCTTTATTTGCATCTCTCCAATGGAAAGAATTAAAACCGTCATTAAAATGTCTTAAAAACTGAACATCCATTGCATTTCCAGTTACGGCATTTCGCAATTCAAAGTCTACTTGTCCGATTTCTCTTGTTAGTTCCTTAGCTTCTTTTATGTTTTTTTCCTTAATTATGTGTTCTACTTTCCTTCTGTATTCCACCAAAAGTGCATCAATCTGGTTCATATTAAGATTGTCATCATCTCCGTTGCGTTTGATTTTTTCAATCAAATCTTCTAGTTCGTAAAATGCTTCTTTGAGTTCTTCTTCAACCTTTGGATATTCAGCCAATTTCTCAAGTCCGTCAAGTTTCAACAACTCTTTACGTAAACCGTCCAAGATCTTCATCTTACCATCTGCACTACCTTTTTCATTTTCTAACTGCACTTCTAACACTTGTAATTTTTCGGCAACATCATCAGCATTTACTTTTTGAGCTACTTGTTTGGCTTTTGATATTTCTTTGGTTAAATATTCTTCTGTTGGAGGTTCGGTTTGTTTTATTTCAATTTTTGATTCTTCAGTGTGTTCAATAGTTGGAAACTCAACCGAGAACTGCATTATTTGCGACCTATCTACTTTGATTGTGATGTTTACGTCACTGCCTTCAGGGAGTAGCTTAGGTAATGTTTCTCCGCTAATTATTACTTCGGTAATTAGATTATTCAAAACAGGATTTGTGCCTTCTGCATTGTGGTCGCCTTGATAAATTGGAATACGAATGAAATCGCTTGCCATGCCAGGACGAATTGCTGACCTTGTTTTCAAACCATTACGAACACCAGTAGCCGGAACTTTTTTGCTTTTCTCTAATCCCTTGACAGGCTCAAACAAATCTTTTTCCTCTGCATGGAAAAATTTGGCAATACCTATGTGATAAGGTAAAACTTGCATTCCATCCAAACCACCTATGCCTTGAATGATTGTAAATTGATTAGGCTGAGACTCCACACTATTGCCGTTCTCATCCGTAAGTTGTAGCGAAAAAGTATTTGCTTCATCAGGCTCAAGTTGTATATCCTGAATTAGATTAACCTTATCAAACAATATTTCCTTTTTGTTACTTGACCATGCGACACCTTTACTTGTTCTATTAAGAACTACGAAAAGTCTTTCGGGAATCTTACCAGTCGTCTTGTCTTTAAGCACTTTCAAATTAAGATTTTCTTCTGTTTCTACAGAGGTGGCATCATACTTTAATTCGAGTTGAAGTTTTGTTTTGTCTCGTGTTTCTTCTTTTACCTCATCTGAAACCGTGATTGTTGATGCAAATAAAGCGGCTCCTTTTGCTACTACTGTCATTGGGTCAA
>JAJTBW010000107.1 GCA_021286705.1 Sphingobacteriia bacterium | reverse complement strand
TCGCCCTTTCCTGTTACGGTGTCACACCATCCGTAAAAGGCATTGCCGGAAGTGAATCCATTGCTTGAATCAAATGCCCATTTTAGTCCGATAGTATCTGTAACATTTTCCGGGTTCTTCTGGGTCGTTAAGGCAATCTTCATAAATAGGGAGGTGTTTGGATGGATCCTCCACGAGGTACTACCGTTCTCAAATTCCAGATCGTAAGTAGTCTTAAGTTCACGGTATATTTCGCTCGAAGTGGCGAGTTGAACCCATGATCGGTATTTGTAATCGCCCTCAAGAGCGATGGTAATACTCTTCCCTTCACCAGGGGTATGTGGTGTTATCTTTTCATCTTCCTTAAAGCACCCTGTGGAGAAGACGAGAGATACAATTATAAGAAAGAGAGACCAATATCCTGTTTTCATTTTGAAATCTGATAGGTTAGACGAATAAACCAACTCGTTCCCCATCCAACCGGAAGTGACGTTGTTGATGCTGAATGGGCTGCATCATTGGCTCCTGAAGAGGATACATTTGTTACATTGAAGAGATTTTTACCTCCAATCTGCACCATTAATTGATGGTTTAATAGCCATTTTGAAATGGTCAGGTCGAGTGTATGCCATCCTTCTGTTGTCCCTGTTGTAATAGAACCATCTGATGTGATTAAGTATTTTGCCATACTTCCATTGAACTTGTAATAGAGAGAAAGGTCGATGTCTCTTTTTTGATCAATGAAGTTAAGGTTAAGACTGAGATCGTTGGTCCATTTAAGAGGTAAGCCATTGTAGCCCCCTTTTCCGGTAAGTGCCCATCGAATATCACTTCTCATCCAGTTAACAGGTTGGTATGACCATGAGAGTGAACCACCAGCAGTGATGAATTTATCGAGGTTGATATAGGTGTAAGTAACGGGCTCTAGTTCAGCAAGGGTGATGACCTGTCGCATGTCATTATAGAAACCGGTAAGAGCAACGGATGAGGGTCTGTTGAGAATCATTTGATCAGTCTGAATTGAGAGGTTCAGATTCTTTGACTTCTCAGCTTTAAGGTTCTCATTACCCTGTATGTTGTGGTTAATGTCCACAAAATAGAGGTAAAGTTCTTTAAGCGACGGGGCACGGAAGCCGGTAGCATACGAAACTCTTAAGGTATATCTTTTTAAGAGATTTAACCGGGTGTTAAGCGACCAGACCAGTGGAGCGTTATAGCGGCTATTATAGGCCCATCTGAGACCAGGCTGCACCTCCATCTGATTAAAGAGCGGAATCTTCGCTGTGGCAAACAGGGCATAGTCGGAAATATCCTGATTATTATCTTTCATTCTTTTTCCCTCGCCCCACTCTTTGTTTAGGTCAAAGCCAGTTTGAATTTTTATCTGGTTAGGTTTCTCAGTTGTATTCATAAAGAGAGTACCACGGATCGAGAGATTATTAAATACTGAGGTATCGTGATCAGATGGGTTGGTGGTTATCGTTTCGTTTAGTGTAGTAAGATCTTTGAATCGGGTTATTTTGTCTCTTTGGTAGTGTTGATAGGCACTCTGAAGTTGAAATTGATGATTAGTAGTTATTGCAAGGGATGTTAAGTTTCTAACGGTGAGGCGTTGAGTCGTAAAGGTATTATCGAATGCTGTTTCGTAATAAGGAGCCAACAGAGCTCCTTTGTTGAGTAATTTCTCATTGAAGGCTTCAATTTTTGTCTCAGTTGAGAAATTTCTACTGTGATTCCATGAATGTCTTAGAGAAGCAAACCATTGGCGTTTGGGTTTCCATTGTTGACTGCGACTTGTATCAGGGTCAGAGAAGCCTCCGAAGAAGTTTCTTCCACCCTCCAGTGCAATATGGTGGTTCTTCTTTTTGATGCTTATAACTCCATCAGCATTCCAGATGCCAATGCTCTCATGCATTGCATTGATGCGAAGATAGAGAGGCAGGTTGTTCTTTTTGGTGATGATGTTGACCACTCCTGCAAGGGCATTACTCCCATAAATTACACTCATTGGACCCTCTACGATCTCTACCTGACTGCAATTATTGAGATTTAGTTGTGAGAGATCTATCGAGCCATTCATACGCCCCTCAACGGCTACACCATCAACTAAAATCTTTACGTTCTCGCCTGAGATGCCCTGAAGTGAGAGACTCGATCCAAGCTGGGCATCGTTGTTTATTCTGATGCCAGCTTCATTCTTTAGGAGATCACCCAGGTTAGAGGCAGCTCGACGTTCAATAATATCTCTTCCAATTAGTTTTACCTGATAGATTGATTTGTCGATCTTCTCGGGATTATGTTGTGCCGTTATGGTTACTCCATCAATCTCCTCGGCTTTTGGTATAAGAAATACGGTGTGTGAAGTGCTTATGTCTAATGTATCGTCAAAATCTGCATAGCCTATGGAGGAAATGTGTATTACAACCTGCCCGCTAATAACCACATTTGCCTTCCCATTTAGGTCGGTAATTGTGGTTGACTTTTTTGGGCTTTCTTTGCTTTTTAGAGTTATAGTGGCAAAGGAGACGGGTGCCCCACTGATTTTATCGCAGACAGAGATAAGCGTCTCAGTTGCCTGACCGTTAGAATTAAAAGAGAGGGCAAGGAGGATTATCAGAATTATTAGAGACCGTAATCCTCCAATGCCTACGCTTTTAGGATTTAGATAAACCAATCCGAAACTCATCGAATTATAAGTTTTTCTGTTTTATCAAATGTGTCTGAGGTTAATCTGATAAGGTAGATTCCCTGTTTTAGATTGCTACTGTTAAGTGTCAGTGTCTCATCTTTATTGATGTTTTGGTTTATGATCTCTATCCCATTGATATTGTATAGTCGAACGATGCCTGATTTTAGAGATTTAATGTTTACTCTTTCAGAAGCAGGGTTAGGGAATATTTGAATTTGAGGATTCGCTTCCAGATCGTTAATAGCAGTTGCACTTACCTTTAAGCGAGCCATGCGGATATTTCCAGTTGAAGAGCCATCAAACTGGGTAAACCAAAGTTTATAGATGTCGCCATTACCTGATTTGATAAAATAGAATGTAGAATCGACAAGATCATACGAGAATGTCTGCATGTTAAAGCTTTTCCAATCATATCCAATCAGTTCTTTTTGGGCAGTCATAGGTGTTGAGAGCCAATTAGTAAAGTTGGGCGCAACGGGTGAGAACTTATTGCCGGGAGTGGTGAAGTTATTTAATACTCCAACCACGGGATAGGGCATGCCTTGCACTGTTGCGATGTATTTTGTGAAGAGTAGTTCGTAGTTTGCAGAATCAGGTTCACGATCTACTATTGAGGCTGTTTCAAGATCAATAGCTAAGAAGGCTTTATTAGGATAGAGATTGCAGTCGGCAGTAATGCTAGTCTGGTTACTTCCGTCAAGGTTAGCGACAGTGAAGAGCCATTTGTTTTCAACTGAAATCTTACGAGTGATCCAGAATTTCTTGTAAACATTATTTCTTGTTTTGATGATAAAGAGAGAATCACCTTCTACATCATGAGTAATCGTGTTATAAATACCCCATCCATAGTCAGGGTGACCTTTTGCGTTACGGTTAAAGGCTCCGTTTTCCCAACTGTCTAGTCCGTTATATAATGCTCTCCAAGTAGAGAGACCTGTGGTATCAATTGAGTTCCATGAAGCGGTGTCGCCTTTAGGATAAGCCCAGACCATGACGCCTTGGCCGTCGTTGCTTAACAGACCGGCACTCCATCTACCAGAGTAGAGTTGAATGTCATAATTATTTCTTGGGGCAGAAAAGCTTTCACCAGTAGATAGATTTAGGAATACATCATTTGAGTATCCCGGGTTCATCGTGATCTTAAGAGTGTCGATGGTTTGAGATGAGGCACTGATTGAGAAGATTGAGAGCAGGATGCACGCAATGACTTGAGTAAATTTTTTCATGTGTGATTAATTTGTATTTGAATGGTCACATTGTATAGACCATAAGCGTTGCTGTTACCAATTATATCAATGGTTATTACGCAACAATGGCTGGATCACAAATGTGATTAAGTTGATTAATAGGGGAATGACCAGTATTCTTCGTTAATTCTGATACTGGGGATAATAAAGGAGTATTAGGAAATTATACTAAACTCGGGAGGGCCTCGAAGAGAGAAATCGGAGGCAATGGAGATGCGAGTGATTATCGCTTTTTTGTTGAGCCGATCAAGAAGAGTTGAGAGTGGCTCATAAGAGTTGTTAGCTGAAATAAGGATATAATCAGAGATCGGAGCTTTATTGAGATGTTTATCAGAGAGATCCGATTTTTTGATTGTCTTGTGTGAAGGGGGAATAGTTTGGTCTTGGAGTGAAATGTGAATTCCCCAGATCCGGTAAAGGTGGAAATCAATGATATTACCGATAGAAATCCATAGCATAGCTGCAATGAGCAGACGATTAAGGAGGAGGAGACTACTATGGTGACGGTTTGATTTCATATTTCAGGAGACAAAGGTACTAAAATGCTTCATTTGGGAAGATTGTATGACCTGATAGGTATAGAAACAACGGAGTGGCTATTTTGTTGATTTAGGGCTTGGAGTATTCTTTCTAAAATAAATGGTTGTCGATTTGCGAAAATTAGCTATTTTTGCAAGCCGATTTGGCCCTGTAGTTCAATGGATAGAACGGAAGTTTCCTAAACTTTAAATATAGGTTCGATTCCTATCGGGGCTACTAAAACTAATAGACCCTCGTCAACTTCTGGTTGGTGAGGGTCTTTCATTTTCTCTATCCAGTAGTTTACATCTCTTATTTTAGACACCTGAGGCTTTTTCGCTTGTCTCTTAAAACAGCAATTTGCTACATTACCTGTTTATTACGATCTCATTAAACTTAAAGTTAAGACGGTTTTAAAAGTCGATTGATCGGAATTCACAGCGTACTATACCAATCATTGAAATCAACCTTAACTAGGATAATCGATTTATTATCCCATTAGTTAGGTGTACAGATGCTAAATTACTAGCGTTCTGTCTTTAATGCGTAAAAGTTGCCATTAGCATCCCCAAAATAGATTATGCCGTTCTCAACCACCAAGTCTGATAAAATGGAGCCTAGTGATAAAATCTTCTTTTCTGATTCTTTGGTCTCCTTTCCATACAACTCAAAGTCATCTCTAAATTCACCGTTTGGTTTGTAAATAATTGGATATCTCTGTTTACTCTCGTCAGTCTGGAATGACGATACTATTCGTCCGTTTTTTGGGTCAACTATATAGAGCATTCCATTGAAGCAGCCAAATGCAATATTGTCATTGCTTACGCAGGCAGTACCGTAGACACGCATGCTTAAAGGAAGTGTCCATTTTACTTCTCCAGATTCAGCATCCATGCAGTAAAATCGATGTGAATCGGATGTGCCGAAAAAGATATCATTACCCGAGACTAAGGGCGTGGCTATGATCCAACTACCAAGCTCTTTCATGTTCCATCTCCCTGTTCCTTGTGTAGCGTCTAAAGCATATATGTTATAGTCTCGACTACCGAAAATAATCGAATTTTGGTACATCGTAGCTCCTCTCTGTATTTCACCTTTAGGGAAATATTTATCTCCAACAGTTTTAAATCTCCATATTAACTCACCTTTGTTTGCATCCAAAGCATAGAAGTACCCATCTAAGCTCCCTATATAAACCATTTTATCAGTACATAGTGGAGTTGCGTGTACAATACCATTGGTTTTATATCGCCATAAACACTGACCATTTTGTATGTTAATAGCGTAAATATTGCTGTCCCCACTGCCAATATATAGTGTTCCATTATTAACTATCGGAGACGACAGGTAATAGTCCCATATATCATATTGAACCTCACCTTTGGTCTTGAACTTCCAAATAAGTCTTCCTTTTTCTTCGTCGACAGAATAGATATAGCCATCCATACTATTGAAGAAGATCATTCCATTTGACGCAACAGGGGTTGAATTAACAGCACCGCCGGTTCTAAAATGCCATTTTAAATTGCCTGTTTGTTTGTCAAGAGCGTAAAGGCAACTGTCTTCGCTACCGAAGAAAACTGTCTGATTCTTAATTGAAGCTGAAGAGTGTACTTGAGCGCCTGTTCTAAATTTCCAAAGTAATGTTGGTTGGGCGATTAATAGATGGGAGTTGAGCAGGAGGATTACAAAGAAGAAAACCATTCTTAGTCTCATGGTGGTTGATTTAATACGAGGACAAATGTATTATGAATTTTGAGTTGACGAAAAGAGAAAGGTTATCTCCTGTTAAGTTTATGGAAGCTCAAGGGCTTGTGGTTCTGATTGTTTTGATTTAAAGTAGACTTTAACATTTCATCATATTAAACTAATGATCTACTTGCTTCTCTAATTTCCATTACCAGATGAATCTATGTTTATACTTCAACGAAGAAGCATGAAATACTCCTTTACTCTCGTTCTATTGATGATCTCATTGATCACTAAGGCACAATCACCACTCGATACTCGTCTTGACGACCTCTATTTTGGGAATTTGCATCAGGTTCTGAGTCTGATTGAAAAGCAAAAGCAGGTTAAATTTGATTATGATATAGCTCGCATAGAAGCTATAGATGTTAATGAGCGTCCCATGAATGAGAAGCTCGGTTCGATGATGAAGAGGTTATGTGAGGCAAATAAGTTAAAGTTCTATGTTGATAAGGATAATGTTATCCATCTTATAGACCGTTGGGAAAGTCAGGATAATGCAGTAGCTCTAAACCAAAAGACTTATCATGGGGAGCCTACCCGGAGGAATTTCTCTTTGTCGGGCAAGGTGGTTGATGTAACCTCCCAAGAGCCTCTTCCATTTGTTTCATTATCGATACGAGGCACTAAGTTGGGATCGGCAACCAATGTTGATGGCTTCTTTACTATTCATCATGTCCCTGCAGATACCTGCGCAGTGGATGTATCTTATATCGGTTATAAACGGCAACTTCTTTACTTAACTCCTGAGATGAAACTTAGTAGCCTGAAGATAGATTTAATGCCAGATATGGTAGAGTTGCAGGCAGTAACCATTCAAGGTGAAAAGCAAGAGTTATTGGAGGCAAACAATCAGGCAGGCTTGCTTAAGCTCTCGCCACGAAGGTTGGCTAATCTGCCAAATCTCGGCGAAAAGGATATTCTAAGGTCTTTTCAGTTGATGCCAGGTATAAGTGCTGCAAATGAGAACTCTTCGGGCCTTTATGTCAGAGGTGGTACACCTGATCAGGCATTGGTTCAATATGACGGGTTTACGGTTTATAATGTTGAGCATCTGTTTGGTTTCTTCAGTGCTTTTAATAGTAATTCAATTAAGGATGTACAGCTCTATAAATCTGGGTTTGATGCTCGTTTTGGAGGCCGTCTATCGAGTGTAGTCGAGATAACGGGCAAGGAGGGCGATAGAAAGGAGTTCAATATGGCAGCCGACCTGAGTTTAATGTCGGCTAATGCTTTTATTGAATTTCCGGTAGGAGAAAAATTCTCATCGATTGTTGCCTTTCGAAGAAGCTGGCAAAGTCCTCTTTATAACAAGATATTTGATCAATTCACTTCTGAAAGCAGCGAGCCGGAAAAGAGTGTGACGAATTCCCGATTTCAAAGAGGGGGTTCAACAGATATTAGTAGCTACTTCTACGACTTGAATACAAAGTTAACCTGGCATCCAAATGCTAGTGATGCTTATGCGTTTAGCTTCTATAAGGGGAATGACAATTTAGACAACTCTGTTTCTCCAATGGGTGGAGGCGGAGGTGGCGGTCCAATGGGCGGTGGTTTTAGTAATTTTAGTATGGAGAATAATGATCTGACCTCGTGGGGTAATACGGGCGCCTCGTTGAAATGGTCTCATCACTATAATAGTTCACTCTATAGCAATATGTTACTTAGTTATTCAAACTACTATAGTCAGAGAGATCGTACAAGTTCCGGATCATATACCAATGAGGATGACGAGACGATTTCAATTCGACGTGGGGTAATCGAAGAGAATAATCTGAAGGATTTTAGTCTGAAAGCAGATTTTGAGTATAATTTAACTTCATGGTTTAGGTTTGACTTTGGCGCGCAAGGTACATTTAACGACATAGACTATACTTACAAGCAAAATGATACTCTGACCGTGATTGACAGGTCAAGTAGTGGGGCAACGTTATGTGGTTATATTCAAAGTAATATTATACTTGATAGTGCCAGATTAAGAGTGACTCCTGGCCTTCGTTATAATCTTTTTACGCCGACTTCTGGCCACTATTTTGAGCCCAGAATAAACTCATCCTATCAAATTCTTCCTTGGCTAAAGTTGAAAGCCTCTGCCGGTAAGTATTATCAGTTTGCCCGTCGGGTTATCAGAGAGGATATACTTCAAGGCAGTCGTGACTTTTGGGTGTTATCTGATAATGATAAACTTCCCGTGAGTTCCTCTGACCAGTTGGCCGTTGGTTTTTCATTAGAGAATAAAGACCTTCTCTTTGATGCCGAGGTTTATTATAAGAAACTCTATAATATAACAGAATACTCTCTCCGTTATACCTTTAATCCTAAAGAGGTAGATTATGAAGAGAGTTTTTATACCGGCAATGGCGAGGTTAGGGGTATTGACCTGCTATTACAGAAGAAGTCAGGGAAATTTAATGGATGGATAGGCTATACTTTAGGTCAGGTTGTAAGTCGGTATCCTGATTTTGGCGATTATGATTTTTATGCCTCTAATGATGTTACTCATGAGTTTAAGATCGTAGGAAGCTATCAATGGAAAAACTGGGTATTCGGCGCAACGTGGATTTATACCACCGGACGGCCCTATACTGCACCAGAGGGAGGTTATCAGCTGACACTTCTCGATGGGACAACGGTTGATTTTATAAATGTCTCAGTAAAGAATGGAATGCGACTTCCCGATTACCACCGTTTGGATCTGTCGGCTACTTATAACTTTAAGATTAGTAATACTGTGCCGGTTTCTGTGGGTATGAGCTTATTCAATGTCTATAATCGAGCTAATGTGTGGTATAAAGAGTATGAGATTATCGAGAATCAGATAATTGAAACTCCGGTTTATTTTCTGGGCTTTACACCAAATATTAATCTGACCATTAAAATGAAATAGTAACGGATTGAGGGGACATTACTATTTGCCTTAAACGATAGTATGATGAACTGCTTTCCGAATAAAACATAAAGATCTTAAGCTAATGAAGACAAGAAGAAAATACTATTTAATCAGTCTGTTTCTGGTGTCCCTCTTTGTGATATCATGTCAGAAATTGGATTTAGCTACCGCAGATGCTGATGTTCCAGTGGTAGAAGCTTATCTCAATCCTGCTACTGAGATATCAATTCATATTACTAAACAGTTAGTTTATGGTTCAACAGATACTGTAGTGAGTCCTATTGAGGGTTTAAGTATCACAGTTCAATCTGAGGATACCTCGGTGATCTGTTTAGTTGACAGTGCAGGATATTACAGGGCTCCAATAAAACCTGAAGTTGGTAAGACATATACAATGTCATTTGTTTATAATGAAAAAGTGGTTTCAGCAACTACCACTATTCTTTCTAAACCAACAAACTTTGCTACTTCATCAACCACTGTAACTATTGGAATGGGTGGTGATCCGGGAAGTGGTAATCCTCCGACTCCTCCGACTCCAATCACTCTTACATGGGATAATACCGATCTAAGTTACTACATGATTGTTACTGAGAGTACAGATTCAGCTCCTGAGCCTATTTTTGATACTGCAGATGTAGTTCCGGAGCGAATTTTTAGAAATACTCCTGAAAGAGTGGCTACACAGGAGCTTAATCCTGGCTCCTTTTATTATTATGGTTCGCACCGAATCATTCTATTCCATCTCAATGCGGATTATGCGCAACTGTATGATGAAAGTGGTTCCTCTTCTTTGAATCTAGCCAAGCCGCCAACAAATGTTGTAAACGGACTAGGTATTTTCACGGGTATTCATTCTGATACGCTCTATGTTACTGTGAAAGATGAATAGATGGAGTGTCTTCTTTTGTTGATGTAAAGTTGGCTAGGTATTGCGCCTCTAAAAGAATAAGTCCTGACTGGCCATTTTAAAAGAAACGCCCTAAGAACCTTGAAAAGTTCTTAGGGCGTATTATACATTATTCAGAGTTTATTGAACTACAACTTTAAAGGTCTTAACACCATAATCGCTTGTGACTTTAATTAGGTAAAGTCCTGAAGGAATGTGGCTAAGATCAATTGTGGTCTTGTTTTCGAATTCAGTTGAGAGGAAGGTTTTTCCATCTTGACTGAGTAATTCAGCTTTCACCTGACCGTTGGTTGAAGTCTCAATGTTTACAAGATCTGTAGCAGGGTTAGGATAGACCTTGATTAAAGCTTCATTGGGTTGGTCAATGCCTGTGAACATTACCGTTATGCTTTCTGATGGTTCAGATGAGCAACCGTTTTGGTTCACTATGACATAGTATGTTCCTTCAATGGTTACAAAATAATCTTGTTGAGTTGCAGAAGGAATGATGCCATTCATACTATACCATTGATTTCCTGATGAAGCAGATGAGTGCAGTGTATGTCCGTTTTGTGTAATCGTTGGACGAGCAGGAAGTTCTTTAACAGTCAGAGTAGCATTGTTGTAAATGAACTGATAGTTTTGAGCAATTCCACCGCCGATGATGATTGGATAGTTACCGGGATCAGAGGTTGTGGTTGCTACGCAGGTTGCAGTTGGCAGTGTTGATAGAACTGAGGTGTTTTCGTTGTTCACAAAACCACTGTAAGTCAGAGGGAATTGAGGATTCACTACACCATAGCAACGTGATGCATCACTAGTTGAGACTGTAAGTCCCTTTGGATTAATGATGAATTCGTTGTTAATGAAGATGATTTGGTAGTTGTTAGAGGTAGCACCAGAGACTATGATAACATATTGACCAACATTTTCTCCTGCGGCTCTGTTGATAATTACCGGAGTTAATAGATCTGATTCATCTTCACCAGCTATGAAGCCAGTACAGCTGTGGGTCAACTGAGGGTCAACCTGTCCATAGGTCTTTTGCTTTTCAATAGCTAAGATGACAAGCTCTTTACTAGTGATGTTTGCTGTAATACCAGTTGGTTGGTTAACAGTATATTTCCAAGCATCAGGACCAGAAAGTGTTGGCGTAGCAACAGTAACAGGAATGTTTGTTCCAACATTTGGAGTTGCAAAGTTACCTGTAGCTGGGATGGTTACAGTGACTACATCGCCGGGTATAACGCCTGTAAGTGTACCGCCAGAAAGCGAAGTTAGGGTTGTTCCGTCATAGACTTTATTAGCAGCGATGATACCTGTTACGTTTAGTGCATTTGAGAGGATTTCACCGAAGAGAGTTGGCTGTTGGAGAGTGTAATTGGCAATACTTGTACCTGTGATGGTCATATTAGTGGATACCGGTTTATTGGCTCCAACTAATGGGTTATTAAAGTTACCTTGGGTAGCATTGTTAAGAATTACATTTTCACCTGTAACAACTCCAGTTAGAGTAGCTCCAGTGATTGTAGCCAAGGTATTACCATCATATATTTTAGAGACAACGACTGCCCCTGTTACTGTAAGTACCTTAGCGGTAATATTACCTGTAAGGGTAGGCTGAGTTATGGTGTAATTACCTGACTGTGCTCCGCTGAGGGTCATTGATGTGGTAACAGGTTTATTAGATCCAATAGCTGGAGTATTGAATAGACCTGTTGTCGCATTGGTCAGAGTTACAACATCACCTGATACTATACCAGAAAGAGTTGCTCCTGTAATAGTAGCGTTGGTGTTACCATCATATTGTTTTGAAGTTACAACAGCATTGATAACTGTAAGTCCTTTTGCAGTAATTGTGCCTGATAAGGTGGGTTGAGTCAATGTGTAATTACCAGCTGAAGTACCTGTGAGTGACATTGTTGTTGTGACAGGTTTATTTGAGCCGATTTGAGGGTTATTAAATGTGCCAGTGGTTGAGTTAGATAGACTCACATCATCTCCGGCAACTGCATTAACCAGGGTTGCACCAGTAATAGTAGCATTAGCATTGCCATCATAAGTTTTAGATGTTACAGCAGCGTTACTAACGGTAAGTGGTCTGGCGGTAATGTCAGCTTGTAAGGTAGGTTGGGTAATTGTGTAGCTATCAGCGTTGGTGCCGGCAAGAGTCATGAAAGTGGTGACCGGTTTGCTGGTTCCGACGGCACTATTGTTAAAGTTACCCATAAGACAGTTGTTCAGGGTGATGATGTCACCTAAAACCATCCCTGAAACAACGGCACCCCCGATGGTTGCAACCGTGCCTCCATCATATACTTTGTTAGCGGCAGTGGTACCTGTGATAGTCAGTTCTTTTGGTTGAACGGTGATAGATTTAATTGAGGAATATACACTTGAGCAAGCTCCGCTGGTTAAAACTACACGATAATCCCATGTACCTGCTGAGGTAGGAGTTTCAGAGTAGGTTGAATTGGTACTGCTGATGTTTGTCCATGTCCCATTATTAACACGTTTTTGCCAGTTGTTGATAGTGCCAGTTTGGCCAGAGAGACTGATTGTACCTGTGGCATCACCATAAACGATTGAAGTGGTTGCTCCAGACAGTGAGCCTCCTGAGGGAGCGGGTGATACAGTTATCGTAGTTGATGCGCAACCAGCACTAACTTGTGTGCCATTAGAACAGTTAGCATAATATGTTGTCGTTGCGCTTGGTGTCAGAGAGATGGGGTTTCCTGTTCCAACCAGAGTGCCACCGCAACTACCGGTGTACCAATTTACAGTACCGGCAGTGCCATTCGCAGTCAGGGTTACAGAAGATCCATCACATATTGAGGTTGAGCTGGCTGTAATACTGGTGGGGGTAGGTGGAGTACCAGTAGTTGTGAATGTCTTTGTCTCACCATAGTTAGTACCAACAGCATTTATAGCGTAGGCTCTAACGTAATAGGTAGTGTTGCTAGCCAATCCCGTTAAATTACTGGTATAAGATCCAGTTCCTGAACCATCGCTTGTCATAGGTCCGGATATACCTGGTTGGCTATTGGTAGAGCTATAGCAAACACCACGGAATGTAACTGGATATCCATGGTCATCAGTTACGATACCACCTGTCGTAGCAGTTGATGTACCAATAGCTGTTACCTCTTTTGTGGTTACATCGGGAGAGTGAACCTCTTGGGCACCACCGGAGAGGGTAATAGTGAAGTTGTCAATCTTCTCCATTCGAGAACCTGCAGCGGAGAAATAGACATGGATTGAAGTCGCTGCAAAAACTTCTGTATTGTTAATCCCGGAAAACGCTTGAGCTGTTTTAAGCGGGCCTAAGACACCTGTAGAACTTAGATTGTAAATTTCAAAATAGAGATCAAATGTGTATACTGAAGTACAAGTAATTCTCAAAACCATTCTATACCAGTTGCCAAGAACAAGATCAGGAGGCCAAGCAACAGCGGTAATAGCACGATTGTTTACCATCATACCACCTCCTCCATGAAAACACATACCTAAACCCAAAACAGGTGATCCAAATCCATCAGGATCATTAGTATTGGAGACAGCAAAACCTAGTCCGCCGTAGCCACTATTAGCTTTAATAAGAAAGTCACCTGTCATGGTATAAACACCACCGACAAGCACGCTATAGCCACTTTTTGTCGTCCAAATGTCATTCGTTCCTAGTGGAACATTTACACTTCCGGTGTTATTAATACCAGAGTTGGCGAGGTTGGTGAAAATTGGATAAGAGCTTGGGTTGAAGTAGGTCGTCAGATCTGTTGTGTTGTCAAAATTAACACTTGTCTGTGCGAACAAACTCCCAAACGTTAGCAACAACAGTAAAGTTAACAGTTGCTTTTTGTTCATGTTTTAATAGTTTGATGATTGATAAAAAATGATGAATCTCAGGCAATTCCGATATATTCTTAAAGTGAGAATTGTTCTTATTGTTACTAAATTAACTTAGTGATTGTACTTTGATGAACCCGATTGTTTTAAATTGAGGTGTTTTAAAAAAGCAAATATTCGATCTATTCCGAGATATAATTGTTTCTTTCTTGATCGCTGGATTTTCCGTTTGAGTAACTACATTTACGGATTCTTAAGTGGCCGGTCTTGCTTTATCCTTTACTTATTTGCCTAGTCTTTACCAACACTAAATGCCTCAAATGGAGATATTAAACTCACAAATAAGAATATCATAAAAGAAATAATTTGCAGGATGAATAAATTGCAGTAAAGGTAATTAACTTTGTTTAAATGCTCACATTCGATATGTAAAAAAGTAACTAAAGTTATGTGATCGTTTTTCCGGCTCAGATCGTATCTCCTGACTTCGACACAGGGACACCCTAAATGAAGGCCAAAACACTTCATCAAATAATCTGGTAATAGAAGAGATTTTTGGGATTAATCACATGACAAAGACTTAAAGATCCTGATCAATGACTTTTTCTTGAAACTTCTCCGCCTCTTTGCCTTCGACTTCGCTCAGGCAGCGACCCGGTGGTTGAGCGAAGTCGAAACCCGGTAGTTGAGCAAAGTCGAAACCCGGTAGTTGAGCGAAGTCGAAACCACTGTATTCCAGTTCCTCTTGTCTTCCTCTCCTGTT
>JAJTBW010000305.1 GCA_021286705.1 Sphingobacteriia bacterium | reverse complement strand
GGAAGATTGAGCTGTTTTTCAAATGGATCAAACAAAATCTCAAAGTTAAAACCTTCCTCGGCAGATCTCCTAACGCTGTTCCCACTCAGCTCTGGATTGCCCTTTGTGTATATCTTCTCCTGGCATTCCTTAAGTTCAAATCTCGCTTGGGACAGTCTCTGACGCAAATACTCAGACTGTTGCAACTCAACCTTTTCGAGAGACGGAACCTGATTGAACTATTTAAACCTCCATGCATTCAACAATCCGGTTCCCATCAGCTTTTGCTTTGGCGATAAACTATGAGACAGCAATGAATCCAATTAAAATAATCTGCTAGTATTTTAAGAAAACACTTCAACGAACCAAAATCATATAAGAAAATACTTAACTTCATCCAGCTATAGCCATGTACATGCATTTATTGACACGGCGACTAAATAGTTAAAATATTTGTACCCTTGCAGTGCGTTTTCGTGTAGAGTTACGGGTATGGAAAAAATAGATGCACGAAAACATAATCAGCAGACACAGTATGAGTTGCGCAAACAGGTAGTGCGCCTTCGAAAACGTGGCATGACCAACCGGGAGGTTGCCGGGATAGTCGGTATCTCGGAAGCCCATTCCAGCACCATCTGGCAGAAATACAGCAAAGGGGGCATTGAGGCTCTTCATCCGGGTAAGCGAGGCAGAAGGCACGGAGCACAACGGATTCTCGATGCAGAGCAAGAGGTAGCAGTCAAGTTGATGCTGGTGGATAAGGCACCGAATCAGTTGAAACTTCCTTTTGCCCTCTGGACCCGGGATGCCGTGCGTATGGCGATCAAGAAGCGGTTTAGAATCGATCTGCCGTTGCGAACTGTTGGCGATTATCTCAAGCGCTGGGGCTTTACTCCCCAGAAGCCGGTGAAACGGGCCTATGAGCAAGATCCCGAAAAGCTCAGACGATGGCTTGAGGAAGGCTATCCCGAGATAGCAGCCCGAGCAAAAAAAGAAAAGGCCGAAATTCACTGGGGTGATGAGACGGGTATAAACAATGAATCCTACCACGTCAGAGGGTTTGCGCCAAAAGGGAAGACTCCTGTCATTGACCTCAATGCCAAGAAAAGCAGCATCAATATGATCTCGGCGATAACCAATCAAGGCAAGGTCCGGTTTATGCTGTACAAAGAGACTATGACATCCAAGGTGTTGCTCAAGTTCCTGTCCCGTTTGATCACTGATGTTGAAAAGAAGATTTTTCTTATCTTGGATAATCATCGGGTTCATCATAGCAATTTAGTCAGTAAGTGGCTGGAGGCTCATAAAGAACGGATCGAGGTCTTTTTTCTTCCTCCATATTCTCCCGAGTATAATCCAGATGAGTATCTCAACGGAGACCTGAAAAAGAAAATTCGTTCCGGGCTTCCCTGTAGAAGCCAGAATGATCTTACGAAGAAGACCCGCTCTTTTATGAAAACGCTTCAACGACGACCCAGTCATGTTAAAAAATATTTCCATCATCCGGCTATCAGCTATGCAGCATAATTTATATATTTAATCGCCGGAGCAATATCTATTTAATCACCTCACATCAATACTCTTAAAATAGGCCTGACGGATGTTATTTCTCTCAACACTTAATCGAAACTTCAACAGGTTGACATCTATTGTTTTTTACTCGTGGAGATTTAACAAATGGGGTTCTTTCAGTATATTATACAAACCTGACTCATTATGCGGAACAAAGCAAATTGACATAGGAAAACGAGTTCATATTAGAAAGGGTGCCAGACTTGAAGCGCACGGAGAAAATGCCGACATCCCTACAATCGAGATTGGTGATGGAACCTCAATCCATAACTATTTCCATTGCGGCGCGGCTAAATCAGTAAAAATCGGTAAGAATGTACTTATTGCGGGAAGAGTATATATTACTGATCATGATCATGTTTTTGACGATAAAGACAACCCTCCGGTACGAGCAGGGCTTATTGCACATCCTGTTGTTATTAACGATGAGGTATGGATTGGCGAGGGTGCAGCAATATTGAAAGGAGTAACAATTGGCAAAAGAGCAGTTATTGGAACGAATGCTGTAGTTACTAGGGACGTTCCACCCAATGCGGTAGTCGGAGGCGTTCCAGCAAAAATCATCCGCTTTCTTGAATTTAAAACGTATATCTTCTAACAAGATATTTCCCATCTACAAGGCCACATTAAATTGAACCCCCCCTCCATAATAGCATGTATCTTA
>JAJTBW010000106.1 GCA_021286705.1 Sphingobacteriia bacterium | reverse complement strand
CCTTGGGCATACTGGCACCCTTGGCATTGGCGATTGCTAATCTAAGACGCGGGTTACCGTCAGGATCGTTGCCTCCTTCTCTTACGGCAATAGTAATTTCTTTAATAATCTTTGAAAAGATCTTCGAGCGTTTGGCGTCCAGTGCACCCTTTTTACGCTTGATTGTTGACCACTTATTATGTCCTGACATTTTATTTTGAAGTTAAGGTTTGATTTTGTGCCTTTTAAGATTAAGAATGCAAAAATAATAAAAATTAGTGTGCTTTTCTATCATTAGATAGCTCTATGAGATTGGTTATATAAAAAATAAAGAAGACCGACCATATGGCCGGTCTTCTTTCATCAATAAAAAAACTGTAGTTCTAAACCCAAAAGTAAAAATATTCCAAGTAATGTTTTACCAGCTAATGAGTGTGATACCAATTGAGTAGGGGTAGAGTTCAGGGCCTTTGCCATCGCGGAAGAGAGTTGTGAGGCTGTATTTCCCAAATAGATTGATATACCCCCAGCCAATTCTAACCATTGCCTCAGCCTTTAGAGGAGTGATGTGGAAGTCGTCATGAGTTTTCATAACACCATCATCAGAAGTTGTGCTTGTTCCGATAAGGTTAGCCGTTCCAAAGTTTTCCCCATCATATAATTCGAAAGGCATGTTTTTTTGAGAGAAGACCCTTTTGGTATGAGAACCTAATCTGAGGCCTAATAAAACCCCGGCAGTGAAGTGAAACTTCTCAATTTTTCTGCTTGGGTGATTTTGGTATTCAAAAAGAATAGGTAGTGTGAGATAGCTGATGGTGAGCTTCGATTTCTCCATATCTACCCCTTTGTTGTAGTATCCATGGATTCCGTTTGCGGAGTCAATAATGGTGACATTGTTTCTGAATCTGAAGTTGGTCCATTCAATACCTAACCCAGTAATTAAACCGAAGTTGCCAGAAGAGCTAAGTTGGATATTTTGTTCATAAAGATTGAGATGAACACCAACTGATTTGGTCATGTTGTAATCCATGAAGTTGGTTGCATTGTCGAAGTTACTGTTCATGTCGCTATTAAGATAACCATTGACACTAAGATCAAATCCACCCCAATGTCCATCGAATTGGTTTGATCGGTAGTTTCTTTTCAGTTTTACATTACCATCTTCATCAACAACCAAGCGATGACGGCCAACTTGAACTTCAGTGACTCCATTGTTCTCATTTACTTTAACCCCTAGCTTTTTGGTTAGTCTAACATTGATCGTGTCTTCATTTACTCCCGAGACAATATCCCTGACTTCATCATCATCAACCTCTTCGACATCCTCACCTTCATCTTCGTCTTCTGAAGATTTATTAGTTGTAAGAATAGTGGGTTTGTTTTGGTACTTAATTGATCCTGCTCCTGATGTGGTAGCAGCAACTACCCCGGTTCCAGCGATTTTAATGTCACCGGCACCTGAAGCATTTACCACGCTTTTGGGTGTGTCAAGACGTTCTGCTTTAAGAGAGCCTGCTCCGCTTACTTCGGCGTCTAAAGAGGTTGCAACTCCGATTAAAACAACATCAGCAGCACCTGAAACCTCAACAGAGACATCACCGGCGTTTAAATTGAGGTTGACGTTTGAGGCGCCACTTGCCTCCATCTCGAATTTTGAAGCATTAATTGTGGAACCGGATAAGGTGTACACCGTTGCGGCTCCACTGACATCAAGTGAGTTGAGATTTGGCATTGAAACATAGATGTTCAACTCGGATGGGTTCTTAATGTTCCCTTTCGATTTAATCTCAAGCACATCGCCATCAACCTCCGTGATGATTTGATCCATGAGATTGTCATCACTTTCTACGGTTAGTGAAAAGCTTTCGGAAGGAGTAATACTTACATTGAAAGCTCCGCCAACCTTAATGCCTGAGAAATTACCCACTTCGCGTGTTTGTTTGATGACATCGCCGCTTCCTTTAGTTCTCTGGGCATTTAAAGCAATGGGAAGAATGCTGAGGATAAAGACCAGAGAGATAAGTGTTGTAAGTTTCGTTTTCATGTGTTTTAATTTTTTAGTTTTCACATGGAATAGTCCAGATTGAGAGCTTAATCATCAAAAGAAAGATTGAACTTCTGTTTCTGGATTTTTCTTAGCTTTAGAATTATTCGTTTCGTGCGTCTGATATTGTGACGTGGCAGAAAATCGAAATGTTACAGCTTCGTTAAGAAAATTTATTTAGGTTTTGAAAGGATACTGTGGCGTTTTCCAAATGTGAAATAGATGACTAGTCCTACCACAAGCCAGATAATAAATCTCATCCAATTGATAATACCCAGTTGAGCAATTAGATAACCATTTGTAAGCAGTCCCAGAACTGGTATTAGACTCCATTTTTTAATTGATGAAAGTACCGTTAATATGGCAGCAAGAATTAGAAAAACCAATTCGGGAAGGAGGTGTTTTAGCTCGTTCCATGGTAGTTGAAATCTGTTTCCATCAATCCATTGAGCTAGGAAGTTAGAGTCTCCGGCAAAATGATATAGAGCATAGATGGATGCGATAAGGATGGGGATTAACCAGTATCGACTGTTAAAATAGGGTACCACAAATCCACCTGATCTGCTCTTGAATCCTTCGCCGTATGGGTCAAGAATTAAGATACCGCCTGAGACTAGAAGAAAGGCAAAGAGCGTTCCGATGCTTGTCAAATCGGTGACTTCAGTAAGGTTTAGAAAGAGTGATGGTATTGCGACAATGACTCCTGTAATGATCGTGGAGAAGCCCGGTGTCTTAAACTTAGGGTGTAGTGTGCTGAATTTTCTTGGTAGAAGACCGTCTCTGCTCATGCTCATCCAAATTCGGGGTTGTCCATATTGAAATACTAGCAGAACTCCGGCCATTGCAATGATAGCACTCACAGAGATGATACCGGTTAACCATTTCAGGTTAAGTGCTTCAAATGCATAAGCTAAAGGATCGGCTACTCCTAATTGATTTGAGGGGATCATTCCGGTAAGCACTAAGCTAATCATAACATAGATTGCTGTTGTGATTAAAAGTGCGTAAATCATAGCTCGTGGAAGATCGCGTTTAGGGTTACGAGCCTCCTCTGCTGTGGTTGATATTGCATCAAATCCGATATAGGCGAAAAATACCGCTGCCACTCCAGAAAGAACCCCAGTAGCTCCATGTGGTGCGAATGGTACCCAGTTATCGGTATTTACAAAAAAGACTCCGGTAATTATTACTAATGCTAGAATCAAAAGTTTAATTAGTACCATAAGGTTGCCGGCTGTACGAGTCTCCTTTACACCAACATAAACAAGGATGGTTATAAATACCACAATACTAAAAGCTGGAATATCCGCAATTAGTCTGATGCCTGCTATAGAGGGGGCTGTATTCCAAGCTGTAAAAGCCTCCTGAAGAGATCTACTGAGTTGATCAAGAGGAATACCTGCAGCTATCTGTTCTGCCGCATCTTTGAATCCTCTCATTGCGCTGACATAATCTGTGCACATCCAAGCCGGCAAGTTAATACCTGTCCCCGATAGCATTGTTGTAAAGTACTCAGACCAGGAGATTGCCACGGCAATGTTCCCTACAGAATACTCCATGATAAGATCCCATCCAATGATCCAAGCCATTAACTCTCCAAAACTGGCATAGGCATAGGTATAGGCCGACCCTGCAACAGGTATAGCCGAGGCAAATTGGGCATAAGCAAGAGCTGAAAATCCGCAGGCAATAGCGGTGAAGATAAAAAGCATTGAGACTGCTGGTCCTCCAGATGCAGCTGCATTCCCAATAGTACTGAAGATTCCTGCCCCAACAATTGCAGCAATACCTAACGCAGTCAAATCAACAACTCTTAGCTCTCTTTTCATCCCGTTCTCAGAAGTGCTGTTAGTGAGAATGGAAGAGATACTTTTCTTGCGAAACAGCTTGTTTTCGGCCATAGACCTGAGATTTTGATGGGTAAATTTACTCTATTTCATGTGAATTTGTGTTTATATTCAAATACCGCATGAGATAGATTGGGTTAGGAATTTCATCTCAGATCTTGAATTGGATACTTTCAAGAAAATTTACTGGAGCTAAATGGTCTTAGCATTACTATTTGGGGGTGATCATGAAAATATCACGAATGATAGGGGTAAGTCCAGCTACCATAAACTCAACGGCAATGACCATCACTATTAACCCCATTAATTTCATCATGATTTTGTTGCCAGTTTCACCAATGATCTTCATTATCTTACCGGCACTCATCCATGATACGAGGGTTATTCCGATAGTAATAGCTATAGAAATGATCAAAATTACTTTCATTATCCAATTAGATGCATCTTCCATAAGAACGATACTGTTTGTGATAGCCCCGGGTCCGGCAAGAATTGGTATTCCAAGTGGCGTTATTGAGATATCCTCTGCATAAGCCTTTGCCTCTTTTTTGTCGATCTTCATGCGGGAAATTCGGGCATTCAGCATGTCGTAACCCATAATAAAGAAGATAACACCACCGGCAATTCTAAATCCGCTTGCAGATATTCCGAATACTTTGAAAAGAATCTGACCAGTGAAAGCAAATACAACCAATACGATGAAAGCCATAAAGGTTGCTTTATAGGCTGTTGCTCTTCTTTGCCGTTCATCGAGTTTAGAGGTCATCGACATGAAGACTGGTATCGATCCTAATGGGTTGATGATGGAGAAGAATGAGGTGAAAAATAGTAAAAAAGTAGTAAGATAATCGTGAAGTTGTAAGTTCATAAGTCTACTGTTTGATTAAAAAGTGGGCCGGCGACGTACCGGCCCATATAAGAATAGCCTAACCAATAATCTTTGCATTTACCATATCAAGTAACTCCTCTTCCATTTTTCTGGCTTGTGCTTCAATAATAGCACCACGACCTAAAATGTCAGAAGCAAAAGCGGTATCTGTTAATCCTGATGCGTTGATCTTTACATTTAAGTAGGCGCCTGAAACCGCTGCCTTAGCTGCTAAAGCTCCTACTCCTGCATCAGTGACCGAGTTTGGATTACCAATCTCAATCATCGCTGCTAACAATTCGAATGTCTCAAATGCTTTCTCCATGGTTTTAAAGGGTACCTCCGTAGCATACTTTGTTGCTGACTGGATAGCCTCTTTTCTAGCTGCCTTTTCTGCATCGGTATTTTTTGGTAAACCAAATGCATCCATGATTTTATTGAATGCAGCAGTGTCTTCATCAACCAAATGAAGTAGCTCATCTTTTAGTGTTTGACCCTTTTCTGCCCATTTTGAGAACTCTTCCCAACGTTCGTCCCAACCAGCCTTATGACTGCTAAGGTTAGCTACCATAGCTCCTAATGCAGCAGCTAAAGCACCCATGTAAGCCGATATTGATCCACCACCAGGTGCGGGTGACTCACTAGCTGTCTCATTTGCAAACCCGGTACAAGTCATATCGATAAGTTTCTTGCTCTTGTTCTCTGCAGCAAGCATGTATTCAATGATCTTTTCCTGAGGATTGAATGGCTTAAGGTCATCCAGCCCCATTGATTTAACCGCTATCTTGATGATCTCATCTTCTGATACTCCCAGCGATCTCTCTTGTTTTGCTAAGAAGTATTTGCCAGCATCAATCAAGGTGCGTTTTGGAACCAACCCAACTATCTCTGTCCCTGTAACCCTCATGCCACGATCCATTGCTTTACGTGTTACCTCTTCAAAGGCAATGTGTAATGGTGTAACAGAGATATTGGTTATATTCATAGATACCTGTGCAATACCATACTCATCAATAAACCAACCGATAGCTTTCGTGGCCTTTAGTGTGCCAGGTATCATGATCGGATTACCCTTTTCATCTTTCATCGCCTTGCCTGTAATAGGATTACCCTCTCTTTTTGGCCTTCCTTTTTCTCTTACATCAAAGGCGACTGCATTGGCACGACGAGTGCTGGTTGTATTTAAATTGAAGTTAACGGCCACAAGGAAATCACGGGCTCCAATTGCTACGGCACCTGTTTGGGGAACTAATTTTGCGGGACCAAAGTCGGGTTTCCATTCCGGTTTAGCTAGTTTATCTGCTAATCCTTCATATTCTCCAGATCTTACCACAGCAAGGTTTCTACGTTGGGGACTAAGTGCTGCGCTTTCGTAACAATAGACAGGGAAGTCAAGTTCTCTGCCTACTCTTTCAGCAAGTTTATGAGCATATTCAACAGTCTCCTCCATGGTGATGTTGGCCACTGGTACTAAGGGACAAACATCGGTGGCTCCAAATCTTGGATGTGCACCTTTGTGTTTCGACATATCAATAACTTCACAGGCCTTCTTGATAGCCCTAAAAGCAGCTTCAATGACCTCTTCAGGTGTACCAACAAAGGTCACTACTGTACGGTTGGTTGCTTGTCCTGGATCAACATCCAGAAGCTTAACGCCCTCTACAGTCTCAATTTGATCGGTGATCTGTTTAATAATATTCATGTCGTCCCCTTCAGAGAAATTGGGAACACATTCAATTAGTTTTTTCATCTGTTATAGGTTTTTGCAGTAGCTGGGAAATACCCTGAGCAAATAAGCTAAAGCTGTATCTAACTAAGTTTGTCAAGGCCTGCTTGTTGTGGTATTTATTTGTTTTTGATCAGTCACTGTTCTGAACCCCAAAATCAATTTTATCATTTTGATAACGAGTTATATTGGAATTTGGAGTGTGGGCTTCTTTGTGGATTTAAAAAGAGGATATACCATTTTCTATCACCCTTTTGGGCAACAAAGGTATGAACTTTTTATCTTCTGATTTAATGCTTTACTCTCTTTAATTGGCATTAACCTGAAGTTTAAACATGGGCAATGAGAAGGTATAATTTACTGTTGGCTGTGTGATATTTTTAAGAACTCACCCCCAATCGAAAAAGACTTTATTTCTCCAGATTTGGTTCTTCCTGTTTTAATGCGAAAATCACTTTCGTTATTTGAGGTAATGTCATCAAGCTTTTTCTCGGCAAATCTGATGAGATTTGGAACTTTAAAACCTCTCTCCCCATTACGTCCTTTATCTCCATTTTGTTGAGCCAGAATAAGTGTGTTTTTCTTTTCTCTAAGTCTGAGTGCCGAAATGATGGGGTTTTGGTAGTTATTTATTATCTGACGGGTAGGCAGTTCTATAACAGCCAACTCTAATGATGGAAGAGTCGATATTGTTAAAGAGTCTCTAGTTACGATTGCTGTGCTCAGCTGAGCCTTTTCTGTTGAAGGGGCATCTTTATCGGCAATCAATTTGGACTCGTTATAGGTGCTTCTTTTGTTAGAAAAAGTGAGGCTATTTTGAGCAGTGGTTAGATTAGTGCTAGCCTCTGTATGCTGGTTCTCTGCGGCACTATTTTGGTTCTCAATACTGTTGTCATTCCTAATATCAGCAATCTCTTTTCCCTTCTCTTTCTTGGCAGGTGTGACTGTTGTAATATCTTGACTGTTTTGTATTGTGCTTTTGTCAGAAGGATTATTGGTTGAAAAAACTAAAATAAGAGCTAATCCTGCCGCAGCAGCAGTAAGAGGAGCAAGCCAAAGTATTCGTCTCCCCTGAACTCGTCTTTTTAGTATGGATTTATTGGGGAATATAACGTCTGGATCAGGAGTAAACTTTATTTCTCCATAAAGTTTAAATTCATCCCTAAGACTTGGATTGGCTTCAATAAATTTCGCAATTTCTATCTGCTTCTTGTCTCCTACGAGGTTCTCGTGAAAAGCTATAAATGCCTCGTCATAGTTTTCTTTATTAATGGAATCCGAGGAAATGATCTGATCTGATTCTTTCTTAAGCTTGTTTTTATAGGGAAAGCTTTCTGATGCAACAGGCAGAATAGGATCTAGTTCTAGGTCTTCTTTCTCTATTTCCAATTCAGGGTGAACGGATAAAAAATGCTCAACAAGAGCTTTCTCCTGTTCAGAGAGGTTACCGTCAATGTAGTCGGTAAGCCATGCTTCATAATTTTCCAGGTTAATACTCATTGTTTTAGATTGCATTTTCCGGTTTCACAATATACTTTTTCAGAGTGTTTCTTGCTCTGAAGATATAGACCTTGACTTGAGACTCCGTTAATTCACAGATTTGACCAATCTCTTCATAGCTGTATCCTTCATAGTCACGAAGTAGAATGACCGAGCGTTGTATTTCTGGTAGTTTTTGAAGAGCCTCGTCTAATAGTTTTTTCAGTCCGAGATATTCTTTCCCGCTAACTGCGATATCCATAGATATCTGTTCAACTGAACTCATACGACTCTCTTTTCTAATGCTGTCTATCATGATATGATAGGCAGAGGTAAAGAGATACGATTTTGACTTTTCGGCTTGAATATCGGCTGCCTTTTCCCACATGCGTGCAAAAGCTTCCTGAACAATGTCTTGAGCTCGGTCATTATCACGAAGATTTTTCGCAATAAACCGATATACACTGTCGGCATGTTGATCAACGCAGGAGTTATACTCGCTTACAGTCATTTGTTTAGGTCTTTCTTCATTGCTGTGACGATAATAGTTACAACAATGTTACAGCTAAGGTAAAAAAAAGCGATCCCAATGATTAATTGAGATCGCCTGTTTTTTGTTGAGACTTGTATTCTTCAGATCGAAACTAATCTAGTTTAAGAACGGCAAGGAAGGCGCTCTGAGGAACTTCTACATTTCCGATCTGACGCATTCTCTTTTTCCCTTTCTTTTGTTTTTCAAGCAATTTGCGTTTACGTGAGATATCACCTCCATAACACTTGGCGGTAACGTCTTTTCTGACGGCTTTGATGGTCTCACGAGCAATAATCTTGGCGCCAATAGCTGCCTGAATTGCAATATCAAATTGCTGTCTGGGTATAAGCTCTTTTAACTTTTCGCACATCCTTCTTCCAAAGTTATAGGCATTATCCCTATGCAACAGGGTGCTTAGAGCATCAACAGAATCCCCGTTTAAGAGAATGTCGAGTTTGCTTAATTTGGCCTCTTGGTAACCACTAACGTGATAGTCGAATGATGCATAGCCTTTAGAGATAGACTTTAGCTTGTCATAAAAGTCAAAGACGATCTCACCCAGAGGTATCTCAAACACTAACTCTAGTCGATCAGTGGTGAGGTATGTTTGATTCTTAAGTATGCCACGTTTATCAATGCATAGCTTCATAATAGCACCGACATAATCAGCCTTAGTGATGATATTGGCTGTGATAAATGGCTCTTCAATATAGTCTATTAAAGTCTCATCGGGCAGTCCTGATGGATTATGTACATCGAAAGACTCACCACTTGTGGTATAGACTTTATAGGATACGTTCGGGACAGTGGTAATTACATCCATATCGAACTCACGATCGAGACGTTCTTGAATGATCTCCATGTGAAGCAATCCAAGAAAACCACATCTGAATCCAAATCCTAGAGCTGCTGATGATTCAGGTTCGAAGACAAGACTGGCATCGTTAAGTTGAAGTTTTTCAATAGAAGCACGTAACTCCTCATAGTCATCAGCCTCTACTGGGTAGATGCCGGCGAAAACCATTGGTTTAACGTTTTCAAAACCCTCAATTGCTTTGTTGCAGGGGTTTTCGACTTGTGTGATGGTGTCGCCAACTTTGACCTCCTTTGATGTTTTTATGCCTGAGATTATATATCCAACATCACCGGCAGAAAGTTGATCTCGTTTCTCACGAGTAAGCTTTAAGATGCCTATCTCATCTGCATGGTACTCTTTACCTGTGGCAACAAACTTTACAAAGTCGTTTGTGTTGATAGTCCCATTGTAAATCCTAAAATATGCGATAATCCCTCTGAAAGAGTTAAAGACAGAGTCAAAGATTAAAGCTTGAAGAGGAGCATCAGGGTCTCCTTTAGGTGCAGGTACACGATGAACTATCGCTTCAAGGATTTCAGGAATACCAAAACCAGTTTTAGCAGAAGCCAGAAGAATATCATCCGGGTCACAGCCAATCAAGTCGACAATTTGCTCACTAACCTCTTCAATCATTGCATTGTCCATGTCTACTTTGTTCAAGACAGGAATGATCTCCAGATCATGATCTAAGGCGAGATATAGATTAGAGATAGTCTGAGCTTGGATACCTTGAGTAGCATCAACAACAAGAAGTGCTCCTTCGCAGGCTGCTATTGAACGAGAAACCTCGTAAGAGAAGTCGACATGACCAGGGGTGTCAATAAGATTGAGGGTGTAGTTTGTTCCCTCATGCGAATATTGCATTTGGATTGCATGACTCTTGATAGTGATTCCCCTCTCTCTCTCCAAATCCATATCATCCAGAACCTGAGCCTGAGCCTCACGTTCGGTGATGGTTTTAGTGGTCTCCAACAGCCTGTCGGCCAGAGTGCTTTTGCCGTGGTCGATATGGGCAATGATACAGAAATTACGGATGTTCTTCATAGCCTGCAAAGATAGTGAAAAAGACGATTATGTATTATATCACTTTATCTTAACTCATAAGGGGAAAGTGCCGATAACCACCTCTGTGTGTTGATCGAAATTGCTTTTATAGATGTGTTTGGTCATGTGTCTAATTGTTATATTAATGTTAAAACTCATTAAATCATTTTCGAGATTGTTTGTTCTCATTTGCCTTCTGTAGTATTGGTTAATCACTTTTCTCATCACTCTGTTTCACTTTTAGTTTCCCTTATTTTCTGTACTTTTGCACCCTTATAGTATCTCCACATAATATTCTGAAAAATAATGAAAGAAATTGCCCCAAAATTTGATCCCGTCCTTGCGGAAGAACGGTGGTACAGTCACTGGATGCAGAAAGGTTATTTTAGGTCGGTTCCCGATGAACGAGAGCCCTATACTATTGTAATCCCTCCGCCTAACGTGACCGGGGTGTTGCATATGGGGCATATGCTAAATAATACCATTCAGGATATTTTGATCCGTCGTGCGCGTATGATGGGCAAAAATGCCCTTTGGGTTCCCGGAACTGACCATGCATCTATTGCCACAGAGGCCAAGGTAGTTGCCAAGCTTAAAGCCGATGGCATTGAAAAGGCTGATCTAAGTCGTGAAGAGTTTCTTCGTCATGCCTGGGAATGGAAAGAGAAGCATGGTGGAATTATTCTTGAACAACTTAAGAAACTTGGCGCTTCATGCGACTGGGAACGTACTGCTTTTACGATGGATGAGTCGTTATATGAGTCTGTTATCAATGTCTTTATTGATCTTTATAACAAAGGCCTTATCTATCGTGGTGTTAGGATGGTTAACTGGGATCCAAAGGCTCTCACTGCACTTTCTGACGAGGAGGTAATCTACAAAGAGGTTAACTCAAAGCTTTATTACTTGCGTTACAAGGTTGTTGATTCAGATAATGAATGGGTTACCATTGCTACTACCCGTCCTGAAACAATCTTGGGGGATACTGCAGTTTGTGTTCACCCCGAAGATGAGAGATATACTCACCTGCATGGAAAAATGGTTCTGGTTCCTTTAGTAAACAGGCCTGTTCCTATCATTGTAGATGAGTATGTTGATCGCGAGTTCGGTACCGGATGTCTTAAGATTACCCCAGCTCATGATGTCAATGACTATAATCTAGGTTTAAAATATAAGCTTGAAACCATTGATATCTTTAATGATAATGGTACCCTCAGTGAGGCTGCGGGCATGTTTATAGGTGAGGATAGATTTGATGTTCGCGAGAAGATTATCCCCGCCCTTGAAGCAGCTGGTAATATGGTAAAGACTGAGGCTTATGTGAATAAGGTTGGTTTTTCTGAAAGAACTGATGTTGTTATTGAGCCTAAGCTCTCATTGCAGTGGTTCCTTGATATGAAGCGCCTTAGTGAACCCGCTTTAAGGGTCGTCATGGATGATACCATTGCTTTCCATCCTCCTAAATTTAAGAATACATACCGTCATTGGATGGAAAATGTAAGAGATTGGTGTATCTCTCGTCAACTATGGTGGGGTCAACGTATTCCTGCTTATTATCTGCCAAATCGTGAGGTTGTTGTTGCTGCCTCAGCCAATGAGGCTCTACTGAAAGCGCAACAGCTATACCCTGAACTAGGACTGACTTCGGTTTCAGATTTAAAGCAGGATGAAGATGTTCTGGATACTTGGTTCTCTTCATGGTTGTGGCCAATCTCGGTATTCGATGGTATTAGAAATCCTGATAATGAAGATATAAAATACTACTACCCTACTAATGATCTGATTACTGCGCCTGAAATTCTATTCTTCTGGGTTGCAAGAATGATCATGGCCGGTATTGAATATAGAAATGATATTCCTTTCAAGAATGTCTATCTGACAGGCATCGTAAGAGATAAGCTTGGAAGAAAGATGTCCAAATCACTTGGCAACTCTCCAGATCCGCTTGATCTTATAAAGCAGTTTGGTGCGGATGGTGTTCGTGTTGGTATGCTACTGACCTCTCCTGCCGGGAATGATCTTCCTTTTGATGACTCACTTTGCGAACAGGGAAGAAACTTTAGCAATAAGATATGGAATGCTATGCGACTGGTTACCGGTTGGAATGTTGATGCTAATCTTCCTCAGCCCGAGTATGCTCGCATAAGTGTTGAGTGGTTTGAGGCAAAGTTCAACCAGTCGTTGGTTCAGATTAACGAGCATTTTGACCGCTATAGGCTATCTGATGCCTTGATGGCTGCCTATAAGTTGACCTGGGATGATTTCTGCTCTTGGTATCTTGAAATGGTTAAACCGGGATATCAACAACCCATTGACGCTATCACCTATAATGCTACTGTAAATTTCTTCGGTCGAATTTTAAGAATGCTTCATCCTTTTATGCCGTTTATCACGGAAGAGATGTGGCACCTGCTTTTTGAGGATACAGATAAAGATATTATTGTCTCTGAGTGGCCTTCAGTTGTTGCTTCAGATGAGACGCTTCTTCAGAAGTTCGAATTCGCTGCTGAGGTAATTAATGCTATTCGTGCATTAAGACAAGATAAGGGAATATCAAATAGAGATTCCATCGATCTGTTTATTAAGAAAAACGATGAGCAGAGTGATACCACCCTTGACAGTGTTGTTGTTAAGCTTTGTAATCTGAGTTCTATGACTTATGTCAATGAAAAGCCTGCTGGTGCACTCTCTCTGATTGTAAAATCAACAGAGTTCTATATCCCTGTTAGCGATAAGGTGGATGTCGCAGCAGAGTTAGAGCGCCTCGAGGCAGATCTTAAGTATACCCGCGGCTTTTTGAATTCGGTGATGGGTAAGCTTAACAATGAGAAATTTGTCAGTGGAGCACCAAAGGCTGTAGTCGATAACGAGCTAAAGAAGAAAGCCGATGCTGAAGCCCGTATTAAAGTTCTGGAAGATCAGATAAGTACTTTAAAAGGGTAAACTCTAAGATGTTCTTGTTTTCTCTGAGAACTTGAGAAAATCGAATTGGCTAATTTTAAAGACCTCTATCAGTATTGCTGGTAGAGGTCTTTTGTTATTCCTGTTTCGATTGTGTTATTTTTTTATCATACTAATAACCGATTCAATGAAAAGTAGATTGTTCTTAGTTTTAATTGGAATTGCTGCGTTTTTCTGTACCGATAGTCTTTATGGACAAAATGGGTTGAATAATAAGAATCTCTCTGAATCAATTTTCGAAAGGGAGCCGAATTTAGGAACCATGCAGGTGGTTCAGTTAAAGTTAGGTGCGGGTCAGCATCTTTATACAGGAGAGTCTTTAAGCGATATTTTAGATGATGGTTATAGCTCACTGGATATCCGATTGGGTTGGCAATCTAAGGGGTATGCTGATTGGCAGAAGGCATGGAACTATCCCTTATATGGGATTGGTTTTTACACCGGGTGGATTGGAGAGCGAAAATATATGGGCAAGCCTGGTGCTATCTATGGATTCTTTAGACAGCCTTTTCTTAATCGTCAGAAGCACCATTTTTCCTGGGATCTGGCCGTGGGGCTGACTTATGACCTTAATCCGTATGATCCGGAAGAGAATCCTTTAAATGATGCTATTGGTGGTAGAATGGCAGTCTATTTTACAGCCGGAGTCGATGGGAATATTCATCTTCAACCAAATCTGGATGTCACATATGGCCTACAAGTTGCTCATTTTAGCAATGGAAGAATTGAGACACCAAACTATGGTCTTAATATGTTGGGGTTTAATCTGGGAGTACAGTATTACTTTAATTCTAGCAGAAGATTGTTAGAAAAAATCAATCCCGAATATAAAGTAAGATCACGACCGTTGTGGATAGATACGGAGTTAAAGCCCTGGAAAACTTACTACGAGTGGAATATTGGTTTAGCAGCCGGAATCGTTCAAGCAGGAATGCACGAAGAGTATTTTGGGACTTTCTCTTTGACAGCAGATTTATATAGACGGTATGACTATGTCGGTGGGGTTGGTATTGGTCTTGATCTCTTTTATGACGGTTCAATGCTCAGGGAACTTTCAGATGCTGGTGAGGTTGTTGATGATCAGTGGTATAAGGTGTTAGTTGGGGCTCATGTCGGGCATAGGTTTTATATATGGAAGTTTAATATAGATCTAAATTTAGGGACTTACATTTATAAAAAGACCGATATTCATAAGAGTATCTTTGCAAGACTAGGATTAAAGTATAATCTTACAGATCATCTTTATACGGGTGTCGCATTGAAGACACAGGGTTTATCTGCAGCTGACTGGGTTGAATGGGGCATTGGTTATAGATTATAATTCGTATCGTACTGTGGGTTCATCTAGCAGTATTCGTGCCTTTTGTGCCTTTCGTGGTTTAAATGATCTACACGTAGCCAGCAGCTAATAGCTAGCAGCCAATCTTTGAATTTTGAATCGCTGATTACATTTAACCACGAAAAACACTAAAAACACGAAATTCTTCATCTAGCAGTTTTCGTGCCTTTCGTGCCTTTCG
>JAJTBW010000105.1 GCA_021286705.1 Sphingobacteriia bacterium | reverse complement strand
GCTTTGGGGATGTTGAATATCAGAGAATTGGAAGCATGGATATTTGGGGCTGGCAAGAGAAATTTGGAAGGGATGGGCGGTTAAAAAGAAAGAATGATCAGTATCTTTAAGTCTTTGTCATGTGAGTAGTAACAAAAATCTCTTCTTTTACCAGATTATTTGATGAAGTGTTTTGGCCTTTTATTTAGGGTGTCCCTGTGTCGAAGTCAGGGGGCGAAACCTAAGTTGTTTTTAGGCGTGGCCATTTTGTGAACTAGTTTTGGTGTTTAATATTCTCTATCGAATGAGTCATATTAGCATTTGGTTATATAGACTCTTTATCTTGAATCCCTTGAATTTTGAATTCCTTGAATCTTAAATTTCTATTATCTGGACTCCCTGAAGCTTAGCATGAGCTGTATTTGAGACTTATGAAGCGTAATTTAAAAAGAAAGGGTACCCAAGTTGGATACCCTTTCTTTAACTTCAGTAAGATAGAGATGGTGGTTTCTATCCTGTACTGTTATAGCTCTCTCAGAAAGTAAAAGATGATGATATTCTTTCTTATTACTTCAGATTTTGAATTAACAAAGAGTTAATCAAAATCTATTATCCTTCGTTTTGAGCTACTTTTTGCCAGGTGTCTTTAAGTGAAACGGTTCTGTTAAAGACTATATTTTCGGCTGTTGTATCGGGGTCGACATTGAAGTAGCCGATTCTTTCAAATTGGAAATGGCTTAAAACGGTTGCACTACGTAGAGAGGGTTCTCCTTTTACGGTAATTACTTTAAGCGATTCTGGGTTGAGGTTGTCTTTCCAATCTCCACCTTCAGGGTAGTCTTCAGGATCTGGAGTTTTAAAGAGTCTATCAAAGAGACGTACTTCTAAATCAATAGCATCTTTAGCGGAGACCCAGTGGATAGTCCCCTTGATTTTTCTGTTAGCGGTTAATCCTCCTGTTTTAGAATCCATATCGCAAGTACAACGAATTTCCAAAATCTCGCCGTTCTCGTCTTTTACTACCTCGTCACATTTAATAATATACCCATACTTTAAGCGGACTTCCCCGTCAGGGAAGAGGCGGAAGAACTTCTTAGGAGGTACCTCCATAAAGTCTTCTCTTTCGATATATAGTTCTCTTGAGAAAGGAATTTCACGTGAGCCAGCTTCCGGGTTTTCCGGGTTATTAATTGCTGTAAGCATCTCTGTGACACCTTCAGGGTAGTTTGTAAGAACTAATTTAACTGGATTCAGGACGGCTAAAGCACGATTTGCTTTCTTGTTGAGATCCTCTCTTACTGAGAATTCAAGAAGACTTACGTCAATAATATTGTCTCGTCTTGCAACACCAATTCTATCAGCAAATGAGCGAATAGACTCAGGTGTATACCCTCTGCGGCGCAAACCTGAGATGGTTGGCATTCGAGGGTCATCCCATCCTTTTACATAGTTATTCTTTACCAGTTCAAGGAGTTTTCGCTTACTCATCATGGTATATGTGAGGTTTAAGCGGGCAAACTCAATTTGACGTGGGCGATAAGCGGTGGTGGTTAATTGATCAAGAAACCAATCATATAATGGACGATGTACTTCAAATTCAAGTGTACAAATAGAATGGGTTATACCTTCCAGATAGTCTGATTGTCCATGTGCATAGTCGTACATTGGATAGATGCACCACTTGGTGCCTGTACGATGATGCGGTGTGAAACTAATTCGGTAGAGTATTGGATCCCGGAAGAACATGTTTACATGAGCCATGTCAATCTTTGCTCTGAGTACGCAAGACCCTTCAGCAAATTCTCCCGCTTTCATCCTTCTGAAAAGAGTTAGATTTTCATCAATTGAGCGATTACGAAAAGGACTCTCAACTCCTGGTGTAGTAACGGTTCCACGTTGTTTGCTGATCTCTTCGGCAGGTTGATCATCAACATAAGCTTTGCCGTCAAGTATCAGTTTCTCTGCCCAGTTGTAAAGTTGTTCAAAATAGTCAGAAGCATAGAATTCTCTGTCATCCCATGAGAAACCAAGCCAACGAACATCTTCTTTGATTGAATCAACATATTCTACATCCTCTTTCGTAGGATTGGTGTCATCAAAGCGAAGATTGGTTTTCCCTCCGTAACGTTGTGCAAGACCGAAATTTAAGCAGATTGATTTAGCATGGCCAATGTGTAGATAACCATTGGGCTCAGGCGGGAAACGGGTATGTACCCGACTATCATTCTTGCCTTCACGCAAATTCTCTTCAACGATTTCTTCAATAAAATTTAAAGCTCGGCTACCTTCAGCTTTGCTGTTTTCATCACGGATAGGACTGTCTGTCATAATTTCCAATATTTTTCACCTGAATATGCCATTTTTTATTGGCCTATTCTCCAAACATGCAAAGGTAAATCTTTTATTGCTGATCACACAATGATAAACAGTTGGATCTTGTATTCCGGATTCTTCTTCCTTGGCAAGAATGCCCGATTAGTTTATTAAACATGTTTTGCAAAATTGGGAAAGTTGTTTACCTTTGCAATCCCATAACGGGTCTCGTGGCCGAGTGGCTAGGCAGAGGTCTGCAAAACCTTGTACAGCGGTTCGAATCCGCTCGAGACCTCAAAAAAAGAGAGTCATCAAAACGATGACTCTCTTTTTTTTTATTGCTAGTGGAGCGTTAATCAATTTGAAAATCTATTCTTTGGAAAGGTTAATCCTGAGGAAGGACCTTCTCCAGATCTTCGGGTTTAAATGGTTTACTTAAGTAGTCATCCATCCCGGCAGCCATACAGCGCTCTCTATCTTCTCGCATTGCATTGGCTGTTAGAGCTATGATTCGAATGGGTTTCTTTGATCCATCATTCTTTTCAATTTCTCGTATTGCCATGGTCGCTTCTAGTCCATCCATTTCGGGCATCATGATATCCATCAAGATGAGATCATATTGGTTCTGTTTGAACTTATCAAGTGCTTCTAGTCCGTTTCCGGCTACATCTACAGAATGGCCGAGACGGGTTATTACCATGGAGGCAACTTTCTGGTTAACCAGGTTATCTTCAGCAAGTAGGATTTTCCTTTTCTGCTGTGTTGACTCACTCTTTTTGCTCTGTTCTGTCAGTGATGGATTGGAAGAGGGCTGCGCCTCACTTGTAATAGCTGGTTGTTTGGGTGTTGCTTCGTCAAGTGTAATAGTAAACCAGAATGTACTGCCCTGTCCTATTTTGCTTTCTACACCTAAGTAGCCGCCCATTCTTTCAACAAGGTTTTTACTTATTACAAGACCCAATCCCGTTCCACCAAACCTACGAGTAAATGAAGCATCTGCTTGAGAGAAAATCTTAAAGAGTTTCTTTTTGGTCTCCTCTGCAATCCCAATTCCGGTGTCTGTTACTTCAAGTCGAATAACGCTCCTATTGTTAACTCTATCTTCAACAGTTACAGATATTCTTACGTATCCTTTCTCAGTAAATTTTATCCCATTATTGACCAGATTTATCAAAATCTGCTTGAACCTTACCGGGTCTCCGGAAACCCAACGAGGTACAAATGGTGAGATACTACTGCTTAGGGTTAATCCCTTTTCTTCAGCCTTTGTCTTCAAGAGTTTTGTTACGTTGTTGATCTCATGGTGAAGATCAAAAGCGATGTTTTCAAGGTCAAGGTTTCCAGATTCGATTTTAGAGAAATCAAGGATTTCATTTATTATAGTTACCAGATTCTCAGCTGAATTGACAATGATATTAAGAGCATCAGATTGTTCTGATGTCAATGATGTTTTCTTGAGCATGTTTGACATTCCAATGATCCCGTTCATAGGAGTTCTGATCTCATGGCTCATGTTGGCTAGAAAAAGAGACTTACTTTGGGCTGCATCTTCTGCTTTTTCTTTTGCGGTGTGGAGGTCACGGTTAATCTCCTCTAATCTTGCGTTTTGACGGCGAATCTCCTCTTTTTGTTTTTTGTTTTCAATGTTTTGATGCTTAACAATCTTATTTGTTTTACTCAATTTAAATAGTTGATAAAAGAGTAAGATGATTAAGATAAGAGCTATTGCAAAGACAATGGAGGTAAACGGGGTTAGTTTAAAAAGGCCCAGATTAATCCAGTTTTTTGAGTCAGCTCGTTTACCGGAGACGTCATTAAAGAGAAGGTTATCGGCGGCAAAAGTCAGTGCACCTTGGAATTCAATTCGTTTTTTATTCTGTTTTTCAAGATTCTGGAGGCAAAGTGATACTTGTTGTTGTTTGACAAAGGCCTTGTCTAGCTGGTTGTTTTGTCTATATATTTCCGATAGACGAAGTGCCGCATCCAAAGCATTATTATACTCTTTCTTAGATATTGCTAATGCGTAACATTTCTCTAAAGTTTCGATACCTAGAGTTTGATTAGAGTTGATAACTGTATTAGCAAAATCAAGATATAACTCAGATTTGTTTGTTTTTGAACTACTGCTTTCAATTAGTGACAATGTTGAGAAAATATCTTTAATAATTTGATCCTGATCTTTAAGCGATCTCTCGGTACGGATCATTCCTAGGGTAGCCTTAATTAAAGATGAGGTATCTCCTTTTTGAATAGAATTGTCCTTGATTTTTTGATACCAATCAAAGGCTTCTCTATATTCACTCTTTTGTTCGTACACTTTGGCCCATTCAAAAAGTACTTCGTTATAGTTATCTCTGTTTTTAGCCTGAGAACTTTGACCTAACCATATCTCAAGTTGTTGCTTGGCTGAATAAAAGTCATGATTAAAAAGATAAGAGAGTGCGAGCATCAATTGAGTTGAGTCTTGTAGACGTCTGATCTCTTGTGAGGTTGGAATAGCTTTGATGGTTGATAAAGCCAGCTGGTAATACCTTGATGCCTCTGCTCTTTTTCCAAGTTTAAGGTGAAGATTACCTAATCGGTAGTTTCCAATAACCTGTTTAACCGGATCATTTGTTTTGGAGATATACTCTGCATAAAATTGGGTTGTTTTATTTGCCCTTGTTTGATCAAAATCTGCAAAACACATCGCAACATCCGCATACAGTTCGTCTGATATCTTTGTTTCAGGATTGTTCAACCACCTCAACACCTTTCTGTAAGAGGTTGAGTCCTGAGCTGTTACTAGTCCGGAGAGTAGAATAATGTATGTAATTAGATATAATCTTTTTAGATTCACCTTAGCCTTAGTTTTTCTTTGTTAAAGATAGAGACTGTAAATATATGATTTACTTAAAATATCAGTCTGATTTTCTCTTTATGTTTGTTGTGAATTGTTGTTTAATTGCTTCTTTCTTTCACATTGGATCCCTTGGTTTTAATCCCAAGTATTTGCCTTGATTCAATTCTTAGTATTTGTGGTGTTAAGATACCTATTTTACTTATAGCAACATGTATGCCATCGGTTTTTCAATGGAGGATGATGTATATCAGTTGGTGTCTATTGTTAGTGTGGCATTGCCTTTTTCTTTGGTTTCAAAAGTTGGAGTTTTTATCGTATACTCTTTCTGATTCTTGAAATTTCCAATTATTGTTTAATCTGTTTCATTTTTGGTATTTCATCTTTAGTCTGATCTTGTACCTTTTGGATTTGTTTTTTGCGTTTATTTTGACAATGATGAGGAGTTTTTAAGGACGTAAGTTGATTAGAATAATGGTTTGCCGTTGTATATTATCACTCTTTTATGGCTAATTTTATGAATAATACCAATTAAGTAAAGGTGTTATTCAATTTCTCTCCTTGAAGACTCGGACAGATGAGATTTGAAAAGTGACCTTCTGGTATTAATAATTTAAGAACCATGGACTATTTACGGAATGATTTTAGTATCTAGTCCTTAAAATTCAATGAAATGACAATGAAGAAGAGTCAGGGTGGTTTTGTTACAAATGTAATGGCCATCTTTACAAATAATCCTTTTAAGGCTAGAAATTATAAGCAAGCAGCCTCATTATTAGGAATTAAAGATAAAGCATCAAAGGATTTGTTGATTAGTGTTCTTTATGAACTTAAGCAACAAGGCACTTTAAAAGAGGTTAAACCAGGGAAGTTTATTCTCTCTCCTGATAAAGTGCCGGAAGTCTCCACATTTAAAAAGTATATTGAAGGCACACTTGACCTGAAACAGACGGGGAAGGCCTGGGTTATTACAGAAGAGCTGGGTCACGATGTCTATATATCTCAAAACAATACAGGGAAGGCTTTTGATGGCGATAGGGTGAAGGTTTATATCTTCCCGAAACGGAGTGGGCGCAAGACCGAGGGGCAGGTTGTTGAGGTTATTGAACGTGCCCGTACACGATTTGTTGGTATATATAAACCATCTAAGGATTTTGGGTTCGTTATTCCAGATAATCCTGGAATAAACGTTGATCTGTTTATCCCGGAGGGGAAGTCTCTGTCAGCCAATGCCGGGGATAAGGTTGTCGTTGAGTTGGAAGAGTGGCCAGAACATGCCCGAAATCCATTTGGTAGGATTACAGAGGTTCTAGGGAAACCCGGAAATAATAATGTTGAGATGCAAAGTATCCTGGTTGAATACAATTTCCCTCTCTCATTTAATCCGGAAACCGAGAAGGAGGCAGAACTTATACCGTATGAGATTCCTGAGAGTGAGATAAAGAGTAGACGTGATTTTCGCGATATTTTTACCATCACTATTGACCCCGCCGATGCAAAAGATTTTGATGATGCATTATCCTTACGCGCACTACCTGATGGGACTTATGAGGTAGGTGTTCATATTGCAGATGTATCTCACTATGTCAGACCTGGTACACCCTTAGATAAGGAGGCTTTTGATAGAGGAACTTCCATATATTTGGTTGACCGTACTATTCCTATGCTTCCTGAGAAGCTTTCAAATCATGTATGTTCCTTAAGACAAGGTGAAGAGAAGCTTTGTTTTTCAACGGTATTTGTTCTTGATGACAAAGCTCATATTATCTCTGAGTGGTTCGGAAAGACCATAATTAAGTCAGATAGAAGGTTTGCTTATGAGGAGGTTCAAGAGATGATAGAGGGTGCCGACGGTGATTTCAAGCAAAATATTTTAATCTTGAATAGATTAGCTACCTGTTTGAGAAATGACCGTTATAAAAGAGGATCGATAAATTTCGAGAGTCAAGAGGTGAAGTTTTATCTCGATGAGAATGGTAAGCCCACAGGAGTTTACATTAAGGAACAAAAAGAGGCTCATCGTTTGATTGAGGATTTTATGCTTCTAGCCAACCGTCGAGTAGCTGAGTTTGTAGGAGCTAAAAAGGGGAAAGAAAAAAGCCCAACCTTTGTCTATCGTATACATGATGCTCCTAGTCCTGAGAAGCTTAATACATTCGCTCAATTTGTCAGTAAGCTTGGGTATAATTTGAAGATTAGTTCAAGGAAGAATATTGCTTCTTCATTAAATAAGCTACTTGATGATGTAGCTGGTAAAGGAGAAGAGAGAATGATATCAGGTATTGCTATTAGAACCATGGCTAAGGCTGTCTATTCCACTCATAATATCGGTCATTATGGTTTATCATTCCCATTCTATACTCATTTTACATCCCCTATTAGAAGGTACCCTGATCTGATGGTTCATCGTCTGCTCTTTAGCTATATGCATGGTGCTGCTTCGGTTGATGAAGAGTTGTATGAGTCAATGTGTAAACACTCTTCGGATATGGAGAAGAGGGCAATGGAGGCTGAGCGAGCCTCTATTAAGTACAAGCAGGCAGAGTTTTTACTTGATCATGTAGGCGAGGTTTTTGAAGCGTTAATCTCAGGTGTTAGTAAATGGGGTATCTATGCTGAATTGCTTGGAAACAGATGTGAAGGATTGATTAGAATGAGTTCCTTGGATGATGATTTCTACTATTTGGATGAGGATAACTATCAGATTATTGGGCAAAGATGGGGTAGAACATACAGATTAGGAGACCCTATTAAAGTGAAAGTACGGAACGTTGATATGCAGAAGAAACAGATTGATTTTGATCTGATCTTCGAGGCTCAACCCTCCGTACCTCCAAAACCTAAGAAAGAACGTAAAATCAAATCTTCTGGACGTCCTCAACGACATCGGTAGAGTGGTGAGCACCTCCGAATTTAAATCTGAGAAGACCAAAAACCATTGAAAGATAGGGATTCTCAGATTTAAATAAGGTGGTTATGTCTCTGGTTGCAAGGCCAATTTCCCAAGTGTTGGCAACTGTAAAATCAAATCCTAACGACCAATGGAATGATGCATCTCCTCCACTGCCTACTCCTGATGAGATTGCAATTGACCGAAGAGGTTGATAACGCAGACCTAAATTCCATAAGGCCGCATCTCTACTTCCTGGTGCATCGTTAAGTGGAACAAGAATATCAAATCCTGCATGTAGCTTCTTCATCCCAATATATGCAGCTCCACCACGTAATGTTGAGGGTAAAGGGCGATCAATGGATGCGATCCCTTCCCATTGGAATACCTCGTCTTGAACAGCTAAAGCATCAATCAAATCAGCGATTGATTCATTACCTAAACCGCCAGTCTCTATTCTTTTAATAGTACTACTATAAGACGCTTGATAGACGTTGCCATCCCATTTTATATTTCCGATGTCATTAATCGCTGCAGATAATCTAAACTGATTTACTATATCAGCGGTTAAGCCTAGGTCAATACCAAATCCATTACCTACGGGGTCAAAATTAGTGCCTGATAATGATGATGGGGATTCTTTAGGATAGTTGATGTCAAATACAGGACTTAATGATGAGAATGCGGTTAACTCGCTTCCTTCTGTATTGATCTCAATTATGCTATAGCCTTGAATATATTTTAATCCAATCCCTCCATAGAGTTTAAATGTTTCAGATTCAAAGATATGTCGTCCGTAAGAAAAGCCATATTCTCTGATCCAAAGTGATGTAATGCGTGTTCCTTTAAGGAGGTCAACTGCTGGCATGGGATTTGTAGAGATACCTGCGACAATTTCTTGGGTGATAGGATCTACTTCTTTTAAATCAAAATAATCAGAATTAAATCCTAACCAGAGTATTTCAGCTGCCGTCGTATTGAGCTTTATGTTCCATAGATTGCGGTCGTTTACTTTGAAAGCAAAGCCCCCAACGTTCTTTTTTTGAAATGAGAAGCCTACGCTTACTGCCTCAGCATCTAAAACCATACGCGAGTTAGCGAATCTTCTGGCAGCATCAATTTTATCGGTTTCCGTAAATGGATCATCACTCGTAAAGAAGTTTTCAATTTCTTTTTTCGTAATAGCTTCCGAGTAAATACCAACTCCAACTTCGGCTAAACCTAGATGAAATTGCTTATTGTCATTTGACCAACCTAAGTTCGCCGGATTTATACCTACACACTGATAATCGGTAAGCAATGTCGTTGGAAGTCCCGATCCTGTAGCTGAAGAGCTGGAATATTGAGACTGACCAAACATCGAGAATGAGTGTAATGAACTCAAAATTAGGACTAAGTAAAAGTACTTTTTCATATCATAGTTTTAGTTGTAAAACAAAATTAATGATTGATTGTTATTTCTTTAATAAAAAAGTACAAGGTAAAATTAGTTCGGCAATTCCGTCAATTCAAAAAAAATACGTTAACTTTGCCGCCCTTTTAAAAAAGATGTGTAACTAAATGCAATGGAATGGTTAAAGGTTTGATAAACAGAGTGATCATAGTGTTCTTGGCCTTTTTTATGCCAGTAATTATTAGCTCATGCTCACAAACCCGGCAACAGATTAATACCCTGCAAAACGAAACATCGCCACGCAAAGTGTTAGAACAGATAAAATTGCGTGGTAGGCTTATCGCCGTTACTGAATACAACTCCGCAAATTACTTTATATACAAGGGTGCACCTATGGGCTTCCAGTATGATCTACTGAGTTCTTTAGCCCAGTCGCTTGGTGTTGAGTTGGATATCGTTATTAGAAACAATGTTGCCGATGCTATTGACCTCTTAAAAGAGGGTCAGGTTGATATCGCTGCTATGGATATGACTATTACTTCTGATCGTAGTGAGAGTGTATTATTTACTCAACCTATTGGAAGAACTCGTCAACTGGTAGTTCAGAGAAAGAAGGATAAAAGTGCCGACTATCTTATTGAAAGCCCGCTAGACTATAATGGAAAATCTGTTGTGGTTGAGAAAGGTTCGGTATTCGCAACGCGATTGAGAAATCTTGCCAATGAAAATGGGATAAAGCTTAATGTGATAGAACATCCCTCTCTCTCGGCTGAAGAGCTTATTGCTCAGGTCAATAATGGTTCTATTGACTATACAGTTGTTGATGATAGGCTTGCAAAGATTAATAAGACTTTTTTTCCAAAACTTGATATCTCAGTTCCTTTAAGTCTGGAACAAAATTATGCTTGGGCATTACCTCCAGAGGCAAATGGCCTTAAGCAACTTATAGATAGTTGGCTGACTAGCTATGAAGGGCAAAAAGAGGTTGCTGTATTGTCTGATAAATATTTCTCTAAGGTAAAATATAGAAGGGTTATCCCGGAAGTTAGTAACTACAAAGCAAGTGTTATATCAGGGTATGATGGCCTTTTTAAAAAGCTAAGCCGTGGTTTAGGTTGGGATTGGCGATTACTCGCCTCTTTGGTATACCAAGAGTCTAAGTTTAATGATCAGGTGAAGAGTCATAAAGGAGCCTTCGGAATAATGCAACTGATGCCTGCTACTGCTAAGTCATTAGGTGTAGATTCAACCTCTTCTACTCATGAGCAAATTAGGGCAGGTGTTTCGTTACTTTTAAAATATGACCGTTTTCTTGCTCCTTATATACCTAATGATAAACAACGGGTACCCTTTGTTGTGGCTGCTTATAATATAGGTGTTGGGCACATTCTTGACGCTAGAAGGTTAGCGGAAAAGTATGGTAAGAACCCAGATAATTGGGAAGAGGTATCATACTTTGTTAAAAACAAGAGTAATCCCAAATATTATAAAGATAGTGTTGCATATTATGGATATGCCCGTGGTGAAGAAACCTTCCATTTTGTAAAGGATATTATGGATAGGTATCATCATTACAGAAACTTAGTGGATCATTAATAACAGAGCTTTCATCTTTTTAGGGTGTTGTGGATTTCTCTTCAACACCCTCTCTCTTTTATGGATTATTTACCTTGATCAATCTGGAATCCTTTGAATGATTCCTGGATTCTTGTGTTGAAGATAGTGGTTCGAGACAACCATTAAATTGAATTTTATGGATGTAAAAAAAAGGGTCAGATAAACATCTGACCCTTTTTTTTAATGATTTAGTGCATTATTTGAGGTTTTCGATCCACTTCTTGATTCGTGTTTCAGTTAGTTCTGGTTGGTTATCTTCATCAAGGGCGAGTCCCGGGAAGAACCCATCTTTAACTGCTCTTGATTCTTTGAATGAGTAACCTTCAATAGGGCAATTGCCAATAAGATGAGCTCCAACTTTTAAAAATTCATTTTGAAGTACCTCAAGATGATCGACAAAATGGTAAGGGTACATGATTGCATTTCCTAACCCGAAAAGTGCTGCTTTTTTACCGTTAAATACTTCATGTTTGTTTAAGGCAAAAAACTTTGCCCATAGATTTTTATCAGTCGCCTTTTGCCATGTTTCGGCACCAACGGTAGCACTGCCAGCCACAATGAATGAATAGCTACTAAGGTCTTTATCTATCGCCAGATCTAGAGGCATTAGATCACTCGTGTCTTGTCCTAGGTGTTTTGCGATTAGCTTAGCAGCATTTTCTGTACTGCCATCTTTGGGCCAATATAAAATAAGATTCTTATTCATGACTTTTTATTTTGGGGTTTTACTATAAAAACAAAGCTGGGGAGAAAAAGTTAAATCCCATTGGTAATATTATAGTTCAACTTTAGTCAATAAGCAGAGGAAGACACCGGCGTGTCGGAATGCAGTAGGTAATGAATGACCTTAAGGAAGATCATTTCATTTGCATATTTTTTTGTTCTGCTTTTTTCTGAATGAGCCTATCTGCAGAAAGAATAAGAATTAATGAAGAGATTGGGTAAATAATGTAAGTTAACCAAGCATTACTATCTTTAAACCAGGAGATTAAGCTTGATGTATATGAGGGTATTTTTAAGGCTAGTCGAGGGTCAAGAAGATGGTCAGGGACTAGTTTTGCTAAAATTGGGAAGTCAGATGTAAGAATGATTAGAAGGATAAATGCTACAGAGAAGAGAATAGCAGCCCATATCTTCCAATTAATTTCTGGCGTTTGTATTTCTAATTTACCAATGGGTTGGTATGAAAGACTGGTCATGACATTTGCAGTAAATGTCTCAGAAGGGGTCTCCTGAGGGATGGTCGCAAAGATCTCTCTCAGTAGCTTGTCTGCTTCATTTGTTTTGTCATGATTCATATCGAAAGAGTTAATTTTTGTTCTTGTTTTTTGAAGACTAGTGTCATCAGTTTTTTCCTAATTCTAAAGAGCTTCACTTTAACGTTGGAGACTGATAAGTTTGTTATTCGGGAAATTTCTTCAGTCGAAAGCTGCTGATTATAAAAGAGCGTAATTAAAAGAGACTCTTCAGGATCTAATGTGTCTAGGGCATGTCTCGCTAATGCCTCTTTTTCCTCATAGCTTAAAGCATATTCATCGATGGCTGAATCTTCAGTGCTCCATTGATTTGCATAACGCTCATCCAGTTCGATTGTTTCAATCTTTTTCTTTCTGGTTTTACTGATGGCCATGTTATATGCTATGCGATAAAGCCATGTGCTAAATTGTGACTCTCTTTTAAAAGAGCTTAATGAGTGGAAAGCTTTAACAAATACATCTTGAGCAACCTCTTCTGCATCTTCTCTTGAACCACAGATTCGAAGAACGATGGTGAAGACAAGACTTTTGTGCTTATTCACCAAAAACGAATAAGCTTGAATGTCTCCAGCTTGTATTCGTGAGAGGTAAAAATCGTCACTTTGGTAGCTCATGTTTATTGGTCTTTCTTTCACTCATTAAGACGCACAAAATATTGGCGGGTTACAGTTTTTAATAGAAAACCTCCCTACTGACAAAGATAATATCAGTGGAAGGTTTAAGGTGGTTAAAGATAGTTAAAGATACTGTTGATATTTAGCTATTTAATATCGCATCTATAAGGCTAGAGCGTATGAGTTTCTTAGTTATGCCTGATTGGTTTAGGCGGTGGGTTGGGATTAACAGTCAACTGAAGTGTATCACTACTTGTACAATTGTTAAAATCAGTTGCTGTAAGGGTAATGGCTCCTCCGGGTGATGTGGCATTAGTGGTATAGGTTGAGTTAACACTCCCATCTTGCCAAAGGTAATCTTTGTAAACTGCTGGTGAGGGGGTAATAACTATCGGTGTTCCTGCGCACACAGTTAGGTCAGGGCCAATTGAGACTTTTTCAAGATTCTTGATTATAACATCTGCCGAGGTTGTAGCTACACCAGCGCAACCAACTTGGTTACTGATATAAAAACGTAAATATTCGTCAGGTTCGTTTATGGCATCATAGGTTGGAATGATAGGAACAGAGGCAGTTACTATTCCAGCAGGAAAAGAGACGGTTAATCCAATCAGGTTACAGTCTACTCCATTTGTTGCTGTTCCAACAATACTATCGAAAGTGACGGTTGAGGGATTTGGATTTACAAAAGGAAGTTTAACCACCAACTCAGATTGAGAACAACCTTCTACAGCAAAATTACCTCCTCCTACAGTATTATATGTAGGACTAAGTGTAACAGATGGCGAAGAGAAACTCCCAGCCTTAAGAAATACACCTGAATCATATGCCCTGTCTGACCCATTTGAAGAACCATCAGCGATTGCTAATTTTATATGGTAGAGCACACAGGGTGTTACATCAAGTGATGCTGTTAAAACCACAGTTAATCCATCATACTCAAGTTTTGGAGTTGGTTTCTCGGGGGCAGGACAGTTGTCTCGGTAGTATAGGCAATTTGTACATTCTCCATTTGTGGGGCAATTTGTTCCATTATTAACATTATTAATAGTTACAACAGAATTTCCTGTCGTTGTTGTTGGTAAAATTGCCAGATTGACTTTATTATAAGTGCCACCAGAAGGTTTCGGTCCTGTTATAAAAAAACCAAAGACATCGTTAAACTGATTTACATATTCAGGATACTCCTCGCTACCGAAAACATATTTAAAGTCGAGGGTGGTAGAAGATGGATAGAAATCAAATTCTATGACACATGCATCGTTGGTCTGCATCCCTGATAAGGTTTCAAGATCAGTGTCTTCTTGACCACTACCATTTGCGCTTGTGCCTGAACTAGTATTTGGGCCAGAAGCTAATCTGGCATTTCCGGAGGTTAATACTACTCCGCTATCAATACCAAGTCCGTTTACCTGTCCTTGATAAAATTTACCGGCACTCCATAATTCTCCTGTATTAATTCCTTTTGAAGTGATATTTGTTACTTGAATTCCAGATCCTAAAAGCATCTGAACTAATTGGTTAGCTGAGTATCCAGTTGTAATTGTCAATTGCGCTGAGGTAGTCAACGAAATTAATAGAACAATCAAAAGTAAAAGAGAATTTCTAAGGTTATTCATGACAGGTTAGACTATTAAAACAATGATAAAAGTAGCCAGGTTAAAGTGTTTTCGGATTGTAATTCTATGATAGATTTGGTGTGTCGATAGCAATAAACAGTATGGCTATCTAAAGAACCTTAATTCGAGGCATAAAAATATGCAAAAGTTTGATAGAAAAGATATAACCTTGATTTTTTGATAAAAGAGATATGAGAGATCATTTAAACCACGAAAGGCACGAAAACTGCTAGATGAAGAATTTCGTGTTTTTCGTGGTTAAAAAGGAGGATAGGTAGATACATAAGAGAGGAACTAGAGATGAGATTGAGCGGATCTGGTAAAAGAAGAGATTTTTGGTACTAATCACATGACAAAGACTTTCTTTTTAACCGCCCATCTCTTCCAAATTTCTCTTGCCAGCCCCAAATAATCAC
>JAJTBW010000104.1 GCA_021286705.1 Sphingobacteriia bacterium | reverse complement strand
TCAACCACCGGGTCGCTGCCTGAGCGGAGTCGAAGGCAAAGAGGCGGAGAGGCGGAGAAGTTTCAAGAACAAGTCATTGATCAGTATTTGAGGGAAAAGCTGACTGTTCTCTTAAATTCATCTTATACCAAACGAAAAAAGGGATGAAACACGAGTTTCATCCCTTAAACACATCCACAAAAAACTATTAATAAATCACGATCTTTTTGGTATCGCTATAGCCATCGGTAATCATCTGAATAAAATACAATCCCTTAGGTAGACCAGAGAAGTCTATTACTTTAGAATCACCATTCCATTCGAACTGATTAACAACCTCACCGGAGATATTATAAACAGCCATTGTTGCATTACGTACCAAAACATTACCGGTTATAGTGAGATTAACCAAGCCATTACTTGGATTGGGGAAAGCATTAAAGGCAGCAACATGAATACTTCCGGGGCCTTTATCGCCAACGACAATAATAGGACTGTTAGCAAAGCTGATCATATGACAAGCAACTATAAGATGAGGGTTAAATCCATCATTACAGTCACTGCAAGTCACACCTGTTACACATGATGGGTTATTGGGGTGACATTGGTCGACATATCCTTCATTAAACTTATACTGAATCTGACTTACTCCATTGTTTACATAAGGTGAGAAGTTGAAGTCAAACCATTTGGCTATAGAGCCGGGGCACCAACCAGCACGGTCATAATACCATGTACCCGACTGAGGCTGACAGCCATCAGGATTAGGGTTACAATCTGTCCAGTTTAATTGATCAAAAGCCTTAGCACCATCAACCCAGATAGTATGTGTTGTTTTATAAAATTCAGCAGCATTGCTGGTATTCAAATCGCCCCAGCCATGACCGGTAGAAACCAGTTTCATCCTAGCAGCAACAACATTCTCGGGATAAGCATAATCTACGACCTCAACAGGCTGCAAATTGGCATAGTCGCCAAATTGGTAAGTGTTATTCCAGATAGTCTGCACAAAACTATACTTATAAGGGGGCGTTCCTGCCTTATAAGCGAGTTTTAGGTCATATTCGTATCCATTATCCAACGTTGTGCAATTAACCCTAAATTCAACCTTTCCTTGAAGAATAGAGGCAAAGTCAGTCAGGTTGATCTTGTGACCACATGGCACTCCATAAGGGGTAATGTAGCGAATGATTTCATACCACTTTCCATCATGGCCTTTAGCTTCAATCCAGGCTACTCTATCCCATTCTCCACATCCACCTGAGGGACAAGAGACGGTAAGTGTTGCCATAATGGTATCATAAGCATTCTGGAATGAGGGCAACTCAGCGGTAACAATCTTTGAGTTAGAGTTGGTATTCAACCAAACATTATTAACAGCCATCACCTCCTGATCAATTGCAGTGGGTAATAGATGAATCATTACTGACTTCGATGAGGTAGCACCGAAGTTATTGGTACTCTCAACCACTAATTCATAGTCACCATAGGCAGGTGGAGTCCACCATGCGGTATAATAGTCGTTCCAGTAAGTCCTGGCATTGAAAGTTTGACCGTCAATTCTAAACTTAACATTTGAAACGCTAAAGAGATCGGGGTAAGTAATGGAAGCAACAGTAGACAACTCTATAGCCGCCAGAGAGCCAACATAGACATCGCCAGCCAGCGGGTGACGGATATCAATATCCGGGACATGCAGTGCCGGGTCTAAGACCATAAAGCTCTGTCTAACGGGTGTTGCAGGGTTATACTGACTGTTACCCGGTTGTGTTGCTTCAATAACGACAAGACCAGTATCACCGGTAAGTGTAACGGTGGCACCAGCCATAGTTGCGGGACCTGAAATAACAGAGAAACTAACAGGCAAACCTGAAGTTGAAGAGGCTACAACATCAAAAGGTTGAGCATTATTGAGCTTATTAGGAATAGGCAAGAACGAGATCGCCTGAAAAGAGGTATCCAGAGTTCCATTGAAGTTTGAGGTAGGGCCAGTTAAAGCGAATGCAATCAGATCGCCATCGCGAGTTGGTGAACCCACTTCAGAGATAAGCTTAGTGATAGCCGTATTATTTCCACCGGGTACACCCTGGTTGAATTTATAATACATCTGAAGATCTGTTTCATTGCCATTAAGCTCGTTTGCCATCAGATCCTGAATCTCAGTCTGGTTCAAGCCGCGCTTCCAGACAGATACTTCGTCGGCTCTGCCACCGAAGTAGAATGTGTAGGTTCCTACAGGACTCTTACCAATAGCAAAAGGAGTAGTACCATCCGTTAAAACCCCTGAGGCAGCCTTCTGCCCCTTAAGATTACCGTTTACATAGAGTTTAAGCGTAGTGCCATCAAACACTAAGGCCAGATGCTGCCATACCTGGGGGATAATGGTATTTGCAGGACCAACATATTCATGAAAGCCGGTAGAACTGATGTAGCGACACTCCAGTTTACCATCTCCAATTTGAATCATATAGAATTCAGTGCTACCGCCTCTGAATCCCATCATGCCTTGTCCGTAAGAGAGATCGTCTGAAAAGAACCAACCTGCCATGGTAACTCCTTGTGTAGAGTTCAACACATAGCTCTCTCCATTCTCAACTTTAACCCAGTCATCTACTCTATCAAAGTGTAGATATTGGTTAGACTGGGGTCGTCCTGCTACTGTCAATAAAAGAGCCAGTAGAAGCAGGATTGCCTTAGGTTTGTAAAAGTGTGTCATCATCCTGTGTCTGGTTTTAAAATTATACAACATTGGTTTATCTTGAGTTCCACCACATTCTTACGCTAAAATCACTGCCACCCTGTCGTGCCGTTGCCTCTGACCAGTTAGCGGTATTATATTCCACCTCAGTTGTAGGATAGGGTAGTCTGAAATGGTTTATTGCATCGCCTTCACGAGGCAATAAATTGGTACGCCGGCAAAGAGCATAAGCCTCCCAGGGTTGTCTGAAGAGATCAATCCACATCTGGGTGTATAAGAAGGCTAACCTCTCTTGATCATTCGCAGCATTCCAGGAGCCAAAACGGTTTAATACGGTCGAGGCGCTCAGGCTTGAAGGCAAAGGCAACAGATCGGTAAACTTAGCACCCGACAGTGGTAATCTTGAGTGATTGGCAACATATAACCACCAGGAGACCGAAGCATTCACTCCATTCATATACTCATTATCGCCCTCATCAAGATTCTGACCTACTCCAATTCCTCTAATGTAAGCCTCGGCTTTGAGGAAGTGAACCTCAGCACCCGTCATCAGGATGATAGGCATGAAGTCCTCATCTCTAATAAGGAAATAGTTAAAGAAACTATAATTACAGTTAGACCCCTTGATGGTGAAGTTTCCCATATCATCTCTATGCTCGCCATAAGGCACCCCACCGGCTGATGGTGTACCGGCAGGTGGAACCTGTGGGAAAGCTACCCATTGGTTATCACCATTGGTCTCAAAGAAGATATATGCTCTTGGATCAATAATATCATTGCCGGCAGGATCATCGCCATTGGAGAGTTGATGCCAAAGGTTTGAACCCATCCTCAATCCGTTATGCTCACGGAACGACCAGTTCAAACTGGTATTCTTAAATCCTGCACTAGCAGGCCAAATACAGGCACTCTCGAGTACCGGGCCAGCCAGGCCAAAACCATCAAGAACAGGTAGTTTATTTGTAATGATATCATTTACGATCTCTCCCGCAATTGCAGGCTCTTTATCTGCCATTCTCATTGCATATCTGAGGCGAAGCGAGTTGGCAAACTTTTTCCAAAGCAGCAGATCGCCCGTGAACAGTTTATCAAAAGAGATAAAGGTCTTAAATGGCTCAACTAAAGTGGCTGTATCATTTATCAAGTCAGCAGCATCTTTAAGCGACTCTAACTGGTTAAGATAGATATCACGCTGTAAATCATATTTCGGATGTAGCATCTCAATATTCTGAAAACCATAACCAGCCTCAGAGAATGGGATATCACCAAAGAGATCGGTCATCTTAAAGGTTTTATACGCCAGAATAATCTTCACCATTGCCCGCATATTATTATATCCTGCGGTAGATGGATAGGCACTAAAACGCTTTTCAAGCTCGCGAACAACAGGTAACTTCTCATAGTAGTTCTTCCACAACTCTGAAGTCCCGATTGAGTAGGTCCCCCATGCATCGGTTGCCAGTGCTGCTAACTGACTCTGCTTATAGAGAATATCATTGTTGATATAGAACTGCTCATTACCAGTAAGAACCAACGACTGAACCAAACTATTAAACAGAGCACCATCATTTGCTGTAGTGAAGCCTTGAGGATTGGTATTAATCTCTTCAAAATCTTTGGTACATGAACTGTTGAATAAGGCTAACACAACAAGAAATAACGCTATAGCCGTTCTAAATCTCCATTTAATAGATACCTGAGGTAACATCTGCACTTTATCTTCTTTATGTTTCGTAATCATTGTCTTAAGTATTAGAAGTTAGCACTTAAACTAAATGAGAATGAACGGGTACCGGGGTAAGAAGCCCACTCAAAACCTTGTGCATTACCAGTACCCATGATGCCTTCCGGATTAATATTATCAGGCACAGAAGAGTAGATATAGAAAAGATCACGACCAGTCACTGTAAAGGTCAATCCCTGAATAAATCCAATCTTTCTGATGATACTGTTAGGAAGTTTATAGCTAACCGATACTTCACGTAGCTTAATCCATGAATCTTCAACGATACCCGGTGTCGAGAGAATCTTACCCCATCCACCGGCGTTTGGCATGTATTTGTAGTAATAATGAACCACTTTGTTATTAGGTGTACCATCAGCATATACTCCATCAAGAATTACCCCTACATTTCTGGTAACACCTGAAGGGTCGGTATAGGGTAAACCACCCCCATCACGCTCTAATAAGGTCTCAGGACTCTGACCGGTTTGCAAGCCAATTACATAAGATCCACAATAGATATCACCGCCAATCTTTGAGTCTATAGATGCACTAAATGTGAAATCTTTCCAGGTCACCTGTGTATTAAACCCACCCGTAAAATCGGGTGAGGCATTACCAATAGGAACACGGGTATCGGTCATGAGATAGTGTGTTCCATCATCACTGACCACCTTATTTCCATTCTTGTCATAGATATAATCATAACCAACGATGGTACCATAATCATCACCCTCTTTCAGGGAGATCGCAGGGCCATTCTCACCCCAGATATCTGCTAACAGGAAGCTATCCCCATAGTCTCCCAGGCTGATAATCTTGTTATGGTTTACCCAGAAACTAAAACCAGCTTTCCAAGTCAACACTTTCGAAACATAAGGTACGGTATTAAGGGTAATCTCCAGACCTCTGTTTGACAACGAGCCCTCGTTAATCTTCAACATATTAGCTCCTGCACTGGTAGGAAGAGGAAGATTAAGAATCTGATCAAATGAATACTTGTAATAGTAGGTAAAATCAAGGTCTATTCTATTCTCAAAAAGACCAATGTTAATACCCGCCTCATAAGAGTTAACCCTTTGAGGTTTCAGTGTATAAGGAGGAATAGTATCAGGGAAATTTGCCATCTGCACTCCTCCAAACCTACTGATATTATAGTAGAACTCTGTTGAATAGGGCAAATCATCAGAAGCAGTTTGAGCAATAGCCCCTCTTAACTTAACAAAGTTCATCCATGGCAGTCTATCCTGGATCTTAAATGCTTCTGAAGCCACAAAACTAACTGACACTGACGGATAAAAATAGCTATTGCTGTATGACGGAAGTGTCGACGACCAGTCGTTTCTTCCGGTTACATCTACAAATAACCAATCTTTATAAGAAACATCCGCAAAACCAAAGACTGAATTGATTCTTTTACGAATAATCTTCTCGGATGCAATAACATCACCAGCCAAATCACCCAGATTCTCAACCACCAGATTGCCATTCTCATCTTTTACATAAATCGTCTCAGTATAGTTTAAGAACGTATACATGTTGGGGAAATACCACGTTCCAGAATGACCATAAATAGAGTAGTATTTATTGTCATAACGGTTGGCACCACCCGATAATCTTACATTCCAGTTACTCCCTAAGAACTTATCCTTTGACGCAGTAAAGATTAAATCAAAGTTATCGGTATGCGTCTTAATAAGCTTATTGGTATACCCTCCACCAAGTTTACCCAGGACATCGGTAGGTTTCTTTTTGCTTTCATACTGCTCATTCATATAGTCGCGGGCACCTCTGGCTGTAACATTAAGCCAGGAGGTGAGCTCGAAAGAGAGAGACAACCCACCGGTGAATTTATCTCTTGCCAATGTGGTATTATTGTTATAATAATTCCACCAGATATACTTGTCGACATACTTAAACGGATAACCATCCTGCAGATTCTGTGTTCCATCGGCATTCTGGTAATTCGTCTTATCAAGCCCCATATAACTACGAGGCCATGAATAGAGAAGCCCTTTATTGATAGAGTTAGCATCCTCACCAATTACAGGACTGTTCAAACGGTTAAAGTTGACATAAGTCATCGTTACATCGGCATGAAGGCGCTCTGATACCTTCATATTTGCACCGAAATTGACAGTAGTTCTGTCGTAATTACTGTTCTCAATAATGGGAGTATGGTCTTGACGAGTCAAAGAGATACGAAGAGAACCCTTATCGCTGTTAGCACTTGCCTCAATGTTGTGGGTTCTGGTAAAACCATCAGAATATGGCAGCTTAAGATTATCGGGTTGAGGAGAATAGGCTCTCATCTCACCATCCCACCATTTAACCATTTGCCCCTCCATTTTAGGTCCCCATGATACAGCAGAACCATAATACCCAAACTCTGCATTTGAAGTTGATGTATTTCCTTGTTGATCCAGAATAAGATGGTCGGTTGAATAAATTCCGGGATACAATAACACCCCATTCTCAGTAGGAAAGGTCGGCTCAGTGAACGAGATCGGCCCACCAGCGCCATAAGTATTCTGTACATCCCTGTAACGATAAGGGTGAGTGATTTTATAGTCAAAATTATAGGTAACCCCCAACCCTTTTTGTCCGCGACCACGCTTGGTGGTGATCAGAATAACCCCGTTAGCACCACGAGCACCATATATAGCTGATGCGGCACCACCCTTCAAGACTGTATAGGTATCAATATCATAAGGGTTAAGATCGGATATCGCATTGCCCCAGTCAACACCTCTACCAATATTCTCGATTCCGGGGGTGTTTTCCATGGGAATGTTATCAATGACAATCAGAGGCTGGTTATTCTTCGTTAAGTTGTTATTACCTCTAATGGTGATACGAGTTGTACCACCATCAACACCGTCGTTATTTGAAACCAATACACCTGCCGATTTACCGGTAATAGCACTAATAACATTTGAACTTGAGGCCCTGATAAGCTCTTCATTGTTAATCTTCTCAGTACTATAACCCAGTTCGCGTTGCTGTCTTTTAATCCCAAGACCTGTGACTACAACCTCAGACAACTGAGCAGCCTTTGATTTAAGTACCACATCTAAAGTCTTTGATTCCTTCACAACATATGATACCGTCTCGTATCCAACAAAACTAAATGAGAGAGACTCTCCGGCATTCATGTTGATCGTGTATTTACCGTTAACATCAGTTACCGTTCCGGCTCCACGTTCATTAACTTTAATTGTCACTCCCGGTAATGATCCTCCATCATCAGAAGAGGTAACCACCCCTTTAATAACTAGACTCTGCGAAAACAATATGGCCGAGAACCACATTAACGCCATCAAAAGAATCAGTCGCTTCCTATCCATCATAATCGCTGTTGGTTAATTATGTATTTATCTGTTTTTCTTTATCTTACATCCATATCCTAAAATATCCTGTTGCTAAATTTAACGATCAATCTTTCGGTTGACTTTTTAAAAAAACCTTTACCGGACTAATACAATTTCATTTACAACCACTTAGAAGATGATTGAATATGATTTAATACCAAATTAAAATTTTTTAATAAGAATATGCAATACCTATGAAAAAATAATCATACAACTAACCTCAATTTACCCGGAAAAGATATAAAACCCGTGTATAAACCAAACAAATAGGGTTTATACACGGGTTATGAATCAAGCCCTTACAGGCTGGATTTAATTAGATCTGAATAGGTCAATTCGGACTGATGGATGTTGCCTAGCCATTCTTTTTGGAGATCATAATAACGATCATATTCAAGAAGATAGTCCATCAGAGTGATCTCTCCGAGTTCCAGAGCACGCTTTAGCAACATGTCGTTATCAGTATCTCGTAGGGTGGTTCTCAAGTTTTCGGCCATTGCCCGAAATGAGATCACACGGTCAAACAGGATGTTCATCTCCGCTTTGATCCTAAGCTCTTCCTCAGAGAGTTTATAAACGATAGAGGCATGCTCAGCTTTAAGAGTCCTGACGGTATTCCGATTTCCCCATAAGGGTAACGACATACCCAAGGTGACTCCCTGAAACTGCTCACCAGGCACCTTCTCGCTCATATAACCAGCCGAGAATTTGGGAAGTGTCAGAGAACGCTGTACTTTAACGCTCAAATCCTTTGAGACAACCAACTCTCTGAGAAGGGCTAACTCTGATATCTGACCGGAATAATTACTATACCACTCCTCAAAGCTAGCAGGAAGAGGGATCTGAATAAACTCGGCAATATTCACATCTAATGATTCTCCTCCATTCATCACATTGAGTCGTGACTGAAGCCCGTCTCTCAGACTTTTCATCATAAGGACTTCACTCCTGATCTGTGCTAAAGCAATCATTGCTCTGTTAAGATCAAGCCTGTTCCCCTTCCCTTCATCCAGCATCTTTCGATAAGCAACCACCATTCTATTGGCATCCTCTTCACGAAGCGATGCAATACGTAAAAGCTTGTCCTGATATATCAAGTCAACACAAAGCTTTCTTGCCTCCAATAAAAGCTCCTGCCTGCTCTTCACGTAGGTAATATCTGAAAGAATCTTCCCTGATGCGCTAAGCTTACTCTTATAGATATATGCAGTAGGGAAATCAAAGCTCTGCCGGATACTGAAATCATGCCGATTACCAATTACCGATGGAGAGCCTGTTAAATAATTATACTCAATCTCAGGATTGTCAGGATAGAGGTTAACCGAGGCTGCCAACCGTGCGGCTTCCCTCTCCTCCTTGAGCGACTTTAGTGATATATTATTCTTCTCAATGGTGGCAAGCAATGACCCTAAAGGATCCTGAGCCGAGACCGATAATATCGGCAATAAAACCATTAATGCTAAGACTATCTTTCTCATCATTATCTTATCTCTTTAAGTTGTCTCTTTTCTCTTCTATTCTCTATTATATCATATACGATTGGTACAATAAACATATTCATCAGTGTAGAACTTAAGAGCCCTCCTAAAACAACCAAAGCCATCGGACTCTGTATCTCATTGCCTGATTTATCTCCTTGCATTACCAACGGAATCAGAGCTAAAGCAGCTGTAAGTGCGGTCATCAATATTGGACTAAGTCGATCAGATGATCCTTCACTGACTGCCTCCTGTATGCTCTTGCCCTCTTCGCGAAGATTCTGATACCTCGATACGAGCAAGATTCCATTTCTGGTTGCAATGCCAAAGAGGGTGATAAACCCGATGATTGAAGGGATGCTTACGACACCAGAGGTGACCCATATTGCGATAACCCCTCCTATCAGTGCTAATGGCAAATTCAATAAAATAATCAACGACAAAAAGCTGTCTTTAAATTCCTGATACAATAGTATAAAAATAATAAGAATAGCAAGTATAGAGGTAAACAACAATACCCTTGATGCCTTAGCAGCATTCTCAAACTGCCCGCCATACTCAATACGGTATCCTTCAGGAAAGACCACCTTCTCGCCAACATGCTCTTTAATCTGATCAACTACCCCCTGCATGTCCTTGCCTGATACATTAGCGGCAACTACTATTTTGCGCTGAACATTCTCCCTGCTGATTCCATTAGGGCCAGAAGTAGATACAACATCGGCTACCTGACCCAACGGTATTTTACCTCCATCCGGCAGATCAATCAAAGCCTCTTTCATCTCCTCCAGCTCTCCGGTATATTTTGGATGAAGTTTGAGCACCATATTAAAGCTTCGCTGACCCTCATAGACAGAGGCTAAAACCTCTCCACCGAAAGCACGCCTGATAAAACGATGAAACTCTCCCAGTGTAATGCCATGAGCAGCCAGCATCACTCTATTCGCCCTGATCTGAACCTCAGGAGTCTCAACCTGTTGATCAACGTTAACATCAACCAACCCCTCAATATTGGCAACAGCGGCCTTCACCTCATTACCTAGGCTAAAGAGTTTATTGAGATCAGTACCAAATATCTTAATCGCAATATTGGCTCTTGTTCCTGACAACATATGGTCTATTCTATGCCCTAATGGCTGACCAACTGTAACCGCAATGCCCGGTATCTCAGCCAGTCTTTCTCTAACCTCCGAGAAGAACTCCTCACGGGTTTTATCCTCAAGCTTAAAGTTAGCATCTATTTCAGCACTGTTAGATGCTTGAGAATGCTCATCCAACTCACCTCGTCCGGTACGTCTTGCGGTGGTCTGTATCTCCGGAATAGCCAAAAGTTTCTTTTCGATAAGTATTCCCAATTGATTACTCTGATCTAAGGAGACCCCCGGCTGACAAACCGCTGATATTGTCATCGAACCCTCGTTAAAATCGGGTAGGAAACTCCGACCCATCGAGAAGTAAAGAATCATTGAGACCACAAAAAGAGCCACTGAACTACCAAGAATCCCAAACCTGAATCTAAAAGCAAATGCTAGCGCCTTTGCATAATTCTCCTTCAGCCAGCGGGTAAAACTATTCTCTTTGGCCTTTTTGCTAAGATATTTATCATCAGAGAGTAATAAATTACAGAGCAATGGGGTTAACGTCATTGCCACCAGCAGTGAGACTGATAAAGAAACAATAAATGCTACCCCCAACGGCTTTAACATGCGACCTTCCATCCCTGATAAAAAGAAAAGGGGAATAAAAGCCACGATAATAATCAAAGTGGCATTGATAATTGATGCCCTGATCTCTGATGATGCATTGAGAACTACATCCAGCGAATTACGTTGACTCTCCTTGGGTAACAGTCTATTTTCACGCAATCGCTTAAAGACATTTTCAACGTCAATGATGGCGTCATCCACCAATGACCCAATGGCAATACACATTCCACCAAGAGTCATCGTATTGATATTCATCCCAAGTAGATCAAGAACTATAATTGCCCCTAAAAGCGAAAGGGGAATAGCAACCACCGATATTATGGTAGTTCTAAAACTGCCAAGGAATAGAAATAGAATGATAATAACGAAGATAGCCCCTTCTATAAGCGCTCTACCCACATTATTAACGGAGGTCTGGATGAAATCAGCCTGACGGAAAATACCGCTATCAAGCGTTGCTCCTTTGGGCAATGACTGTTTCAGACTCTCAAGGTTTTTCTCAATATTCTTAGTAACCTCAAGAGTATTGACACCGGGCTGCTTCGATACCGATATAATTATCGCAGGCTTTGCATTTTGGGAGGCATATCCCATTTTAACACCAGGCCTGATACCCACATCGGCAACATCTGCCAGGGTAACTGGTAATCCATTATGTAACTTTACTAGAGTACGCCCTAGCTCAACGGTATCATTAGTTCTGGCGACTCCTCTGATAAGATACTCGTTGCCAAATTGTCTAAGGACATTACCTGAGCTATTATCAGAAGCGCTAGTAACAGCATCAGCTATTTCATCAAGAGAGACACCAAAGAGTCCCATCCTGACCGGATCGGCTAAAACTTGATACTCTTTATTATCCCCTCCGATTACAGTAACCTGAGAGACACCCCCTGTGGCCAGGATGGTAGGTTTTATTACCCACTCAGCTAGTGTTCTCAGATCCATCCCTGAAATCGAGTCAGATTGCAAGCCAATAAAGAGAATCTCACCCATCACACTCGATTGGGGAGCAAGCACCGGTTTCGTATTCTCCGGTATGATTCCGGTCAATGTCACCATCTTTTCGCTTACCACCTGTCGTGCCCTAAAGATATCGGTGCCCCAATCAAACTCAACCCAAACGAAAGAAAAACCTTGTCTGGAGGCCGATCTGACACGTCGTACATCGGTCGCACCATTCACCGCTGATTCTATCGGGAAGGTAACTAACCGCTCTATCTCCTCAGGTGCCATCCCATTACAGTCGGTCATGATCACAACCGTTGGAGCTGTAAGGTCGGGAAAGACATCAATGTCCATCCTGTTCCCAATCCACAACCCCCCAACAATCATCAACAGCGAACCTAATAAAATCAGGAACCTGTTCTTCAATGAAAACAGTATTATCTTATTTACCATGATTCCCTGATTTAGTGTACATGACCTGAATGCGCATCAAGCTTACCCGACGATTGAGCCAGTTTGACGAAGATAGCCCCCTTTGAAACAACCCTTTCTTCCGGCTTTAGCCCTGATGTAATAACCGTCTGAACACCATCACTCTCACCGATTGTCACCTCTCGCTTTATAAACTTCTCGGGTGTCACCTGAACAAAGACATGGTAGGTACCCATCTCCTCAAGCAGAGCAGTCGATGGAATACTAAGATTCTTCTCTGATCCCGCCATTTTTAGATAGGCATCAACGATAGAACCTGATACAAACATCCCATTATTCAGAATGGTAAAGGTAACCGGGATAAGCTGCTCACCCGGTCTAAGGGAGTGACCATAGGATATGAACTTACCGCCCAACTCCTCCATACTATAAACCTTTGAGTCAGACAGGGTACGAACATTCACCCCATTAACGGCAGGAAGCACTGAATAATATCTTACCGGAACTTGTGCCTCCAGAACCAATTCTCTATTTCCAACAATCTTAACAATTGGGCTACCTGCCTCAACAAAATCGCCCTCGGAGACAAACCATTGGCCAATAAAACCACCTCGTGGAGAAGAGACACTCTGCTTGCCCGTTGAAAATCCATTCTCAAGGTTGTCATACTGCGACTTAGCTATTAAATACCTCGCTTCTGAAGCCGAGAACTGCTCTTGCGAAACTAACTTATCGGCAACCAGTTTCTTATGTCGTTCATACTCCTGTCTGGCTTGATCGTAATTTGCCTTAACCTCACTGTATTTCACTGAAAGATTATTCTCAGACATCCCTGACCCCGAAACACTGACAAGAGCTTCGCTTTGTTTTACAGCACTTCCCGTTGGTTTAATACCCTGTCCGAAATGCACAACACCTGAGGTCTTTGCCACGACTACTGATTCATCATTCTGAGCCGATAATACTTTAGCAGAGGCTCTCACCACCTGTCCAACAACACCGGTTACAACTTTTGAAGTAGCAAAATCAATCTGCCAGGACTGCTCTTTTGTAAAGGTGATTGCCCCTAAGGGAACAGCCTCATCAGCCGATTCAAGAGCCTCATGGGCATCATGATGATCGGCAAAAACAGGAATAGATGGTAGTTTAAATTCAGCCATACTGGCAGAGTCTTTAAACTGTATCGTAAGGTCGACTGTTTTTGCCTCGAAGACAGGCATCTTAAGGCGGTAAATACCCACCTCCTCAGGCCCATTCACAACGACAGAGAAACGATTAGACCCATAGGCACCCGAAAGTACCACCACCCCGTTTTGAACAGGCCTAAACCCGTCTAAACGGGTTATATGGGCTAAGATAATGGCAGAATCACCAACTATTAGAGGAGAAATATCGGCAAACAGCTCAAAATTGTCGGTATAAACAGCATAAGGTAAGCCCCCGACATGAGAATGCCCGGCATGCTCCTCCGCTTCATGAGCATGGTCATGACCCTCTTCCTCTTTAACAGAGTGGCCGCAACCAGATAATAATAACAGTAACGAAAATGATATAGTTATGGATAATAGCTTATTCATCTATCTGAAATTTAAAAACTAAAACACGAATTTTGAATGAGATAGCCTTAACAACCACCTCGAATCTTGAATCTTGAATCCTAAATGTTGAATCCCTGAATCCTTGAACTCCAAAGCAATCAACAACTAGCTCCAATTCAGGAGAAGAGTAAAGAAAACCTAACCAAACTATACTATCGGGGGACCTCTAAAACTAAATGAATCTAACTTAGGGGATGAATAATCCGGGAGACCCTCATTCTCACAATAATCAAATGGCTTAGAATCGAAAGAGGATTGAGGATAGGCTGGCTTCTGTTGAGCAGAAGCAATAAACAATCCCTCAGTCTCCGGTTTTATTATTCTGACGCTAACCTTAAGCTCCTGTTCAATATTGCGTTCTTTAACTACAATCTCACGAATAAAGCATGATTCACCGGCACCCTCATGGTGACTACTATCATGGTTCGAATGATTACAAGGAGTTGAGTGAGGGGTAACAGGGTCTCTGGAGATATCGAAGAGATCGACTACCATACCATCTGCGTGGTGATGGGGAATAACGGCATGAGCAAACATCAGAATATTTGCAAACAGGATAAGTAAAAATGCCAGTTTATTCCTCATAAAAGACCATTATTCACCGTCAAAAGTAATAATAAAAGTGTTACAATCGGCCCTTCAACATGACCCACGATCATACATTTTATTACGAATCAGTGTTCAACCCAATCCGTGGAATCCGTTTAAATCCGTTAAATCCGTGTGCCTATGTTCTGATGCACGAAGTGCATATTAGATTTGTGATAACAGGGTCGGGATATTAATTTCTAAAATGATAAATATTTCGGTGCGCTGCACCTTAGAAAAGATCTTGGGGGGTGCTTTACCTGACGGCTACAAATATTTCCGGTGCTAGCGCACCTGGGGTCTACCAAAATTGATAATTGATTCTCTGTAGGTTGGTTTCTAGGGGCGGGCTAATTCTCTTTTACGTTCTCAGAAATCAACGAATTCTCTTGTAAAGACGCGATGAATCTGAGATTTGATGAATCTGAGACGCCCTGTAGAGACGTGGCA
>JAJTBW010000103.1 GCA_021286705.1 Sphingobacteriia bacterium | reverse complement strand
TCTCCCTATCCTCTCCCTATCCTCTCCCTATAAACTCGTGTAAGGTTAGAACAATATAGGTAGAGGATATAGAGGGGATATAGAGGGGATGTTGAGGGGATGTTGAGGAGATGTTGAGGAGATGTTGAGAGAGACATTTGAATTCTCAAAAGAAAACTATAGATTATAACCATTTCTATAAATACACCAGTCAATATTTGACGTAGACTATTCTGCTTTAAAATTCTATGGTATGACCCCATAATAAAATACCATCGCAAATGGATCTCCTTTCCCAAAACACTCCGGGTTAGTAGTAATAAATCACTCAAACAAGAAAGGTTTCGTCTCTGCAATCTGCCCTCGCTCCTCCTCAAAGAAAAACTTCTCCTCACCAAAGGCTGGCTTCAATTGATCAAACCAGGTAGCCCTCGGATCATACTCAGCAAAGAACGGCACATCTACCCACTTAGGATTTCTCCCCTGTAGAAAACGTAACACAAATACCTTCTCACCCCGCACCTCAGAGACCCCTAATAATTGAATTTTTCCGGCATGGTCACTCATGCTGGGACCTCTTACCGTACGACACAAACCACTAACCTGCCTGTATGCCCTCCTGAAGATATTCCAACACTTTTCCAATGGCACCTCAAAATACTCTTTCGAGCCCGTATCCCGCGCAATAAACATATAATAGGGTATACATCCTAAATCAACCTGCTTACGCCACAGCTGAGCCCAGATCTCCGGCTTGTCGTTAATATGTCGCAACAAGGGAGATTGTGTACGAATCTGTGCCCCCGTCTGCTTAATCCTCTTAATGGCCTGCTGAACCGCCTCAGTCGACAATTCTGTTGGATGGTTGAAATGTGCCTGAAAAGAGAGATTCTTTCCTGCAGCAATAATCTTCTCAAAGAGTGCTATAATACGGTCACTATCCTCATCTGTCAAAAACCTATATGGCCAATAGGCAAGCGATTTACTTCCAATACGAATACTATGAATATGATCAAACTCCGATTCTAGAAGGGGTAGAATATAACTCTCTAAGATTGCCGCACTCATCACCATCGGATCTCCACCAGTAAAAAGAACATCTGTCACCCCCTTCCTTTGCTTAAGATATTTCATTAACAGATCTGCCTCCTTCATTGCAAACCTTAAGCCGCTCATACCTGAAAACTGAGGCCACCGAAAACAGAAGGTACAGTAAGCATGACAAGTCTGCCCCTGACTCGGAAAGAAAAGAACCGTCTCAGGATATTTATGCTGAACACCCCTTAACTTAACCTCGCCTAACATCGGCACATTATGCTCCTGCCCTGCCGGATTGGGATTCAATGAGAGACGAATCTGATCAACTGCATGATCTATAGTCAATTTATCAACATTACGATCAAGCAGCCCAGCCACCGTATTGAAATGCTTCTTCGAAAGCATCTCTTTTCTCGGAAAATTTAATGTAAATATCGGATCAGTCTCTACATTATTCCAATCTATAAGCTCATCTATCACATAACTATTCGTCTTAAATGGCAATACACGCCCAACCACCTCAATTTCTCTTTTTATCTCTTCCCTTACCAACCCCATCTGAGGAATGGTTCTAAAGTTTTGCAGGTTATAGAATTGGATTTTACCCATACGCATTAAGTTTTAGTTTTAACAAGTTATTAGTATCAATTTAGTAGCAGATTTTATGCTTTCATCCCTCTCATCCATAATTATCGGAAAGGCTAACCAAGGGGCTCAAATCATTGGTTTTTAACAAATATTGAGGAAGAAATGACAGGTTCTTATGTTTAACATATTCTAAAGATAATAAATATCAATAAATTATCCAAACACCGCAACCTAAAGCAGCATCAAAACAGGGTATTGTGTACCCTTCTTCTAACGCTATTCTGGCATTTGATATAGTATCACAGGAAATGGTTACTTTTGCGTAACATTAATACAGATCATTGTTGTCTAAGAGAAGCAAACAGATAGCCGGTCATTTTTTGATACTAATATTCGTATTGTATTATGCGAATATCTGCTTCTTCTATCATACCCATATCATCAACGGGACAACAATCGTCCACTCTCACTTTCACACTAAAAACCATACCGAGTCAGGTACTCATAGTGATAGTGAACTGACGCTTATATCTGCTCTATCGACATTCCAAACGCTTCAACCCTCCTTTAACGCTGAATCACCTGAACTTATTCTGGTCTTAGAAGCGATAATCAAACCGTTGGTAATTGTCGAGACCATTCAGAAATCATCTATTCGTCCTTCATTAAGAGCCCCTCCCTTTTTCAACTAATACCCTTTAATGTTCTGTAACAACTCTTCAGGAAATAAGTAAATCTATTAGTCCTGATGGGTCAGGGCTGTCTATTTCTCAAAAGGATATCCATTAAATTTTTAAAAAATAAAACTTAATCCTGTGAAAAAACTTATCGTATTCACATTGGTGTGTGTACTGTTGATTTCGTGTGGCAAAAAAAGCCTGACACAAAAAGATGACGATATACAGTACAAAGGCGATACTATTTTGGTCAAAGCAAATTCTCCGGCATTAAAACAACTGACCATTGAAACCACCAAATTCCAAAACCATATCGGAGAGTTCAAAACGGTTGGTACTGTAAGACCTGTCGCAGGCAAATTAGCCGAAATAGCACCTCCCTTTTCAGGAAGGATTGCTAAATCATCTATCCACCTCGGACAAAAAGTAAGTGCTGGCTCAACTATTTTTGAACTCAGCTCCTCCGATTTCTATGACGCCGCAAAAGCCTACTTTGCCGCACAATCGGCTAATGAACTTGCTAAGAAAAACTTTAATCGCCAAAAGGATCTGGCAGGTAATGGGGTTGCCTCTCAAAAAGATCTGGAACAGGCTTTAAGCGATGCTATTATCGCAAACCAAGAGCTAGAACAGGCCAAAGCAACCTTGAAAATATTCAACATTGAGGCCTCTTCACTACAGATGGGACAACCATTAAAGGTGACCACCCCGATCTCAGGTGAGGTCGTAAAATACAATATCACCATTGGCAGCTACGTAAAGGAGGATTCAGAACCTTTGGCTATTGTGGCTGATCTCTCAATGGTCTGGGTGGCTGCACTGGTTAAAGAAAAGTACTTCGGTGTAATCAAACCGGGCGACCGGGTAGAGATATTCTCTGATGCTCATCCCGAAAAGACTATCTGGGGAACTATTTACAACATTGGAGAGATGTTGGATGAAGCCAGCCGATCGCTCGAGGTTATTATTGAGTGTAACAATGCCGACAAAGAGTTGAAACTCGGCATGTTTACAAAGGTACACTTCTTAAACTCTCCCTCAAATGCAATCATTCTCCCTTCAACGGCTATTATGAAGTCAGAAGACAATGATTTTGTTTTGGTGGAGACCAAAGAGGGTGTATTTATCAGACGTCATGTTGAGGTAGAAACCATTAACCAGGACAGCGTTAACATCATCAGTGGCCTCTCAGAAGGAGAACGTGTAATAGTTAAGGGTGGGATCATTTTAAACTAGGAGAATCCATGGAAAAACTGATGAATACCCTAATCAACCGAAGATGGTTGATGGTTACAATCTTTATCATTTTATCGGGCATCGGAATATACGCCTGGAGACAGTTAGCCATCGATGCCTATCCTGATATAGCTGATGTCTCTGTTGGCGTGGCCACTCAAGTGCCAGGGCTCGCCGTAACCGAAATAGAACAACAGATAACGGTTCCACTTGAGAGAGAACTCAATGGAATCCCCGGCTTAAAGGTCATGCGCAGCAAGAACTTCTTTGGGATATCCAAGATTACGCTCGTCTTTGAAGATGGCGTTGACGAATACTGGGCCAGGCAAAGGGTTCTGGAAAGAATCAACGAGGTAGACCTACCCTTCGATGCCAAGCCGGGACTGGACCCTCTCACCTCTCCTACCGGTGAAATCTATCGCTATGTCATTGTTGGTAACAGAAGCTTAAGAGAGCTTACCGAGCTAAACCACTGGGTAATCATACCTCGTCTGAGACAGATTCATGGTATCGCCGATGTCTCTAACTTCGGAGGCATCACCACTCAGTTTCAAATTGAGATTGACCCCAACAGGCTCACCAAATACAACCTCTCCCTCGGCGAAGTAACTGAATCGATCGAACGTAACAACTCGAATGCCGGTGGTAGTACCATCACTCGTGGTGACCTGAGCTATGTAGTAAGAGGCGTCGGACTAGTTCGTGATCTTAAAGACCTGGGCAATGTGGTTATCAAGACCGTTGACGGAGCTCCAATATATATCAAAGATCTTGGGGAACTAAAATATGGTAACCTTGAACGTAAAGGAATCTTTGGCTACGTTGATAAAGGGATCGATTATGAGGATGGCGTTGAGGGGATGGTTCAATTGCTTCGGTATGAAAACCCGTCACAGGTTCTTACACAAATCAGTGATGCAGTAGATGAACTCAATAACGATATCTTACCGAAAGATGTCAAGATTCACACCTTCTACGACAGAACACAACTGGTAGATGCCACTTTAAACACCATCTCTCACACGCTTTCATTCGGAATTCTGCTGGTTATTGGGGTCTTAATCATCTTTCTGGGGAGTCCCCGCGGGGCACTGCTTGCAACGATAACGATCCCGCTCTCTTTGCTTATTGCCTTTATTCTGATGTGGCTCACTAACATCCCTGCCAACTTGCTCTCGCTAGGAGCAGTCGACTTCGGCATCATCGTCGATAGTACCATCGTCATGATGGAGACCATCCTTAAAAAGAGAGAGGACAAGCCGAATGAGGCACTAAAGGAATCCAACATCGCCAAGCGTGTTGCTGAAGTAGCCAAGCCGATCTTCTTTGCCACCCTCATCATCATCATTGCTTACATGCCACTATTCGCCTTTGAACGAGTAGAGAGGAAACTCTTTACACCAATGGCCTTCACCTTAAGCTTTGCACTGATAGGGGCATTAGCAGCCGCTATTATCTTAATTCCGGGTCTTGCCTATGCTGTATACCGTAAGCCTCAGAAAGTCTATAAGAACCGTTGGTTAGATCGCCTGATAGAGGTCTACAAACGGCAAACCACCAGAATCATCGATGCTCCTAGAAAGATCATCCTTCCGGTTGCCCTCGTACTAATAGCGGTCATAGGACTATCTATTGGCGTCGGCAAAGACTTCTTACCCTATCTCGATGAGGGAAGTATCTGGATGCAAGTTCAGCTACCCCCGGGTATGTCGCTTGAAAAATCATCAAAGATGGCCACCGCCCTTAGAGATAACCTTAAAAAGTTTGATGAGGTAACCTATGTCATGACCCAAACAGGTCGTGATGATGAAGGCGTTTGCCCTTTCTCATTCTCACATATCGAGGTGATGGTTGGGTTGAAGCCGTACGACGAATGGAAAGGTGGAAGAAAAAAATCAGACTTGATTGCCGATATGGCATCGATGACTGATACCATGCCGGGATATAGCATCGGCTTTACCCAACCTATCATTGATATGGTAATGGATCAGGTGGCTGGTGCCCATAACGATATGGCCATTAAGATCTATGGTGACGACATGACCGAGAGCAGACGCATCGCGGAAGGAGTTAAACAGGTCATCGAGAAAGTACCGGGTGCTGTTGACGTAGGCATCGCCGAAGAGCCTTTTATTCCTCAGTTACAGATCATCGCCGACAGAGATAAGATTGCCCAATACGGACTAAATGTAGCCGATGTTGCAGAGCTGATAGAGGTTGCTATGGGCGGTAAAGCAGTGTCACAGGTCTTTATCGATAGCAAAGTATACGATGTCATCTGCCGTTATACAGAAGAATCCAGAAATACCCCGGAGAAGATCCAGGCACTATTGCTTACCTCTGCTTCAGGGGCTATGATCCCCCTCTCAGCAGTCGCCGAGGTTAAGACTACAACAGGGGCAAGTATGATCTCACGAGAAAAGAACCAGCGGTTTGTTACCGTTAGCTTGAACATCCGCGGGCGTGACTTAACATCATTCCATAACGAGGCTCAATCAAAGATCGAACAATATGTCAAGTATGATCACACTAAATTCCGGCTTCACTGGGACGGTCAGTTGGAGAATCAAAACAGAGCCTTCAGCCGTTTAGCCGTTATATTGCCGATCACACTGGCTGTAATGTTTCTATTGTTATTCTTCACCTTTGGTAAGTTCCGTCAAGCAGGGCTGCTGATCGGCATGCTTCCGCTTGCCGTCTTCGGTGGAATGCTTGCACTCTATTTACGGGGCATGACCTTCAACGTCTCATCGGCTGTTGGTTTTATCGCCCTGTTTGGAGTCTTTATACAGAATGGAGTTATTCTGATCTCGCACATCAATAACTTGAGAAAGAAAGGCACAGAACTAAAAGAGGCCGTAATTTCAGGATCATCACATCGACTTCGTCCCGTTATGATGACCGCTACGGTGGCCGTACTAGGACTACTCCCCGCCTCTATCTCAACAGGTATTGGATCAGATGTACAACGTCCCCTTGCCACGGTTATCGTCTATGGTCTGCTTTGCGGAACCATTCTCACGCTGTATGTCCTACCCACCCTCTACTATGTCTTGGAAAAAAGAGTATTAAACAGTCAAACGAATCATGAGGAAGTTCTTTAAAACAATAATATACATCACATTAACCACCATCTCGGTCACCTCTGTTGCTCAGGAGACCACCATCTTGACCTATAAAGAGTATATGACTCGCGTCAAGAGTGCTAATATCAGTTACCTGGCCGAGAAGTATAATGTAGATATTGCGGAAGCCAAGATGCAGGCGGCTAAAATAATGCCCGATCCTGAGATCTCGATTGGTTACGGGAATAATCAGGACTGGGATCTCCAGATGGGTTATAATATTGATGCCGGTCTAAGCTATACATTGGAGTTGGGAGGTAAACGAGGTGCTAGAATGGGTGTAGCACGAAGCGAAAAAGAGTTAGCCGAGGTGCTGCTTGAAGATTACTTTCGTAACCTTAGAGCCGATGCCACCATCGCCTACTTATCTGCCGTTAAACAACGGCATCTCTACCAACTGCAAAAATCATCATATAGAGAGATGTATCAGTTGGCACAGGCTGATAGTCTTCGTTTTAAAGCAGGAACCATAATGGAGGTAGATGCCCGACAATCTAAACTTGAGGCTCAATCGATGCGAAATGAGATCTATGCCTATGAAAGCGATCTAAAAGAAACACTTCTCAACCTACTGATGTTACAGGGCATTAACACCCTACAATTGCCTGATTCTATACAGGGCAGCCTGCTTCTGCCTAAACAGGACTTCGATCTGGCAAAGCTTATCTCACTAGCCCAAAACAACCGCACAGATATCCAGATGGCCATAAAGACACAAGAGATGTCGCAGAACAATCTTCGCCTTACAAAAGCCAACAGATATATCGATCTGGGATTAAGCATCGGAGGAAGCTACTCCTCTGAGGTTCGTAATGAGCTTGCACCCGCCCCTGCTTTTAAGGGCATCGTTGCAGGGATCAGTGTTCCGCTTAAATTCTCCAATATCAACAAAGGAGAACTGAAAGCAGCCCAACTGACCGTCTCGCAGAGTAAAATGCAATATGAAGCCATCGAGCTACAGATCAGGACGGAGGTGGCCCAGGCTTATAGTAGATATATCTCAGCCCTTCGCCAGGTTGAGCAGTTCGATAACGGGTTGCTTAGCGAGGCAGAGTATATATTTAAGAAGAAGGTCTATAGCTATGAGCGAGGAGAATCAAACATGATTGAGCTTCTAAATGCCAAACGCACCTATTATGACAATCAGATCGCCTATCAGGAATCGCTTTTCAACTTCTCTGTTGCACTGATTGAATTAGAGCGGGCTTGCGGGGTATGGGATATCGAAATTAAATAGTTAAATTGATCGACAATCGCATCTCAAAAATGCGGTTATCTGCAGAAATTGCACTCAATGAGTGCAATTTCTGCAAATAACCACACTACTATAGTGCAATTACATTATCTTTGTAAGAAAGTCAGATAATATGGAAAAGCTGTTTGAATATTCCAATAAGCTGATAAAAGAAGCCGACACCGGTTTCTTACGCTATATGCACAATGAGATCAATTGGCAAAACCGAATGATTGGACTTATAGGTCCTCGCGGTGTGGGTAAAACAACTTTGGTTTTGCAGTATATCAAGCAATATCTGAATCCTGCTGAGAGTCTTTATGTTTCAGCAGAAGATTTCTATTTTGTAGACAATCGGATTACTGAGTTGGTCGACACCTTTGTTAAGTATGGAGGGAAGCATCTATTTATTGATGAGATCCATAAATATAAAGATTGGGAAAAGGAACTCAAACTAATTTATGACTATCATAAAGAGTTAAAGGTCGTCTTTACAGGCTCATCTGTTTTGGATATTAAAAAAGGAGCCTCAGATCTAAGTCGAAGAGCTATAATATACAATATGAAAGGCTTGTCCTTCCGTGAATATTTGCAGTTGTTCCATAATATTTCAGCAAAGACATATTCGTTGGAAGATATATTGCAACATAAAGTTGAAATCACAGATTTGAAACACCCCTTACCACTATTTGCTGATTATCTGAAAAGAGGCTATTATCCTTTTGCATTAGAGGAAAATTTTGAAATACGTTTAAGTCAGATAATCAATCATACTTTGGAAAATGATATTCCGATGTATGCCAATATGAATGTTGCTACCGGAAGGAAGCTAAAACAATTACTTGCCATCATCTCTAAAAGTGCTCCATTCAAACCCAATATGACTAAAATAGCAGAAATGCTGTCTGCCAGTCGCAATATTATTTCAGATTATTGTCTGTATATCGAGGAAGCAGGCATGATAGCCCAACTGCGCGACAATACTGGTGGTATTCGGGGATTAGGTAAGGTTAATAAGATTTATATAGATAACACAAACCTCCTATACAACCTAGGTTATGACACAGTCAATATCGGAAATGTCAGAGAAACATTCTTTTTAAATCAAATGAGTGTCAAACATAATGTTTTTGCATCGTCTATAGCAGACTTCCTTATTGAAGATAAAACGTTTGAAGTGGGAGGTAAGAACAAAGGACAAAAACAGATTAAAGTCGTTGAAAACGGATATATCGTAAAAGACGACATAGAAAATGGTTTCTTGAACATCATTCCGCTTTGGCAATTGGGCTTAACGTATTAGATAGCTACCAAGGCCATCCCATGACGCCTCCCTCTAAAACCTTAACATTGGTATAACCATGTGCCATGATTACACGGGCTGCTTCATATCCTCGTACAGAGATCTTACACCATGTAACTATTTCGGTATCCTTATCTTCAGGGAGTTCAGAGAGGCGGCCTCTTAATTGCCCTAACGGAATAAGCTTCTCCCCTATTCCCAAATGAGAGGCTTCATATTCATTCGAATTGCGAACATCCAGTAAAAACATGGGAGCGTTAGACTTTAACTTCCTTTTTAATTCTTCGGCCGATATTCCATTGAATAGGCCATTGAGTTTATTCTGCATAATGTGAGCGGTTGCAATACTATGATCAATTGCTAGAGAATATGGAGGAGCATAAGGCAAATCGGCATTAACCATGTCATCAACAGTTAACTTTCCTTGTATTGCCATAGCCCAGATGGCTAACTGTTTACTTACATCACCAGGTCCAAGCACCTGAGCACCAAGAATACGTTGAGTCGATCTATCGACTATTAATTTTGTAATCAGAAGGAGGCCATTCATAAACCCAGGCTTATCTGAGCTGGCATTAACAACCGTTATAATGTTATCGAAGCCATGTCTTGCAGCATTCTGTTCAGAAAGACCAGTTGATCCTACCCCGTAGTCAAATACTTTACAAATACCCGTCTGAACAGTTCCCTTAAACTCAGCAGTATTACCATTTATAGCGTTCTCGCCGGCTACACGACCTTGCAAGTTGGCCAAATCACCAAAAGGAGCATGAACACTCTTTTTAGAAATCAAATGTGGTATCTCAACACAGTCACCAATAGCATAGATATCCTCATCTGATGTCTGCATATACGAATCTACTACAACACCTCCCAATTCCCCAATCATCAAACCAGCCTCTTTGGCCAGCTTTGAATTTGGAATAACACCGGTAGCAACGACAGCCAACTCACAAGGCACCTCCGTACCATCCTGAAGCTTAACAGCCCTTAACTGACCATTCTCACCTATAAATTCAGAGACACCATTCCTCAATATAACATTCGCTTTGGTCTGAACATATTTTTCGACTAGACGTGCCATACCCTTATCAAGGAATGTGAGTAGCTGAGGCAACAACTCAACAAGTGTAATTTCTATTCCAGCCAAGTGCAAGGCTTCACAGGTCTCAATACCAATCAGACCACCACCAATTACTACAGCCTTTTTTATAACCCCTTCATCACTTATTTTCCTAAGATAATCGGCATCAGCCAACGATTGAAGAGTAGTCACACCTTTCAAATCAATACCCGGTACGGGCGGCTTTCTTGGAAATGCACCAGTGGCAATAATCAGCTTATCGTATGCTAAAGATGAGGTTTCTGAGGTAATCAGATTTTTATACTCTACTATCTTCTGCTCCCGGTTTATACGAGTAACCTCCGTATTAACATAAGTCCGTATATTCTTTGCATTCAAGAAAAACTTAGAGTCACGAACCACTCCTGCAGGTGAGCATAATAGCTGATTACGATCATCAAAGAATTTCCCAACAAAATAGGGGTATCCACATGAAGCCATCGACAAATCAGATGCTTTCTGAATAATCGTTATTTCAGCATTCTCATCAAGGCGTCTTGCTCTTGAGGCTGCTTTTGGTCCGGCAGCCGAACCTCCTATCACTACTATTCTTTTATTTCCCATATTGAGTATCATTTTTCCTATTGTTCTTACCTTCAAATAAGTCCAAATCCGGATATGTTAGCAGTCAGCAACAAAGTCTTAGTTATCAGACTATCTTCCTAGGACTATCCAATAAAAACCAATTATTACATATCCTGATTATTCCTTTAAGACATTACAATTATCAATGCAAAAATAGGGATTATTTTGAACTTAGGTTCATAATAAAGTAAATCTTATAAGATTAAGAGGTAGAATAATATCACCTGGAAGGAATGATTTGAAGAACAGACTCGGGCATTCTCCGATCATTTTTCGGTGAATAGTAGATCTAATCACCGAAGAATATTCGGCGAATAGCTCATTATTCACCGAATACTGAATATCTTTGTGAAATAACAATGCATATGTATATCCATCAAAACATAAACTGGACAGACTTCAAATACTCGATAGAGCATTTAGCAAATGACCTAGCGAGTGTTCGTTATAAGCAGGGTTATTTGTTAGGTCAAATGAAAAGTCTGGGATTTTCGATACGTGAAGAGGCGATGCTTAACTCACTTACCCTTGACGTGTTGAAGTCGACCGAGATTGAAGGTGAGTTTTTAGATAAAGAGCAAGTTCGTTCTTCGATTGCCAGGAGATTAGGGATAAAAACGCTTGGATTAGTACGATCATCGAGGGATATAGATGGCATTGTTGAGATGATGCTTGATGCCACACAGCGCTACGATAAACCTTTGACAGAACAAAGATTATTTGGTTGGCATGCCTCTCTTTTTCCAACCGGATGGAGTGGAATAATTAAAATTGAGATCGGGAAATATCGTACTGGCGAAATGCAGGTAGTCTCTGGACCAATGGGAAAAGAGAGAATTCACTACGATGCCCCCGAGGCAGAAAGAGTCCAAACTGAGATGAACATATTTCTACAATGGTTAAACTCAGAGACACTGCTGGATCCAATTATAAAAGCAGCTATTGCCCATTTTTGGTTTATTACGATCCACCCATTTGATGATGGCAATGGTCGTATCGCTCGTGCCATTACAGATATGTTACTGACAAGAAGTGATGGTTCATCGCAACGTTTTTATAGTATGTCAAACCAGATTCTCAATGAAAGAAAGGCTTACTATGAGATATTGGAGAAAACGCAAAGAGGAAATGGTGAGTTAACCGAATATCTGACATGGTTCCTATTCTGTCTTAAAGAAGCTCTGGACACAAGCGAGAGGCAACTAGAATCCATTCTTTCAAAAGCTCAATTCTGGGATCAACATATCCATACATCATTTAACGAACGACAACGATCCATCCTAAACAAACTACTCGATGGCTTTAACGGAAAACTAACCACAAGCAAATGGGCAAAGATCAACAAATGTTCCTCAGATACAGCTCTGAACGACATAAACGATCTGATTGCCAAAAATATTCTATGCCGTTCTGAAGAGGGCGGGCGAAGCACTAATTACATCTTACGACCTTTCATTGGAGTTTAATTATGCATTCGCCCACGAGAAGAAGTAAAATTATTTCCGCTCAAGATACTTGCCCCAAATTCTATATCCCAGGCGAATCACAGGTGCTATATCAACATTAGGGATGTTATAGACCGTTCCATTAAAATCAGCACTATGATCACTGCGGAGGTAAACATGGACGCCCGGTTGAAGGTAGATATGGGGGCCTATGAAAAACTGATAACTCATGCCTCCTCCGATATCATTACTATGAATATCTCTTGTTAGACCCGTACTCTTTTGCTCTATTTTGAACGTATGTAACTCAAGGTAAGAGTAGACCTCAAGATGACGCCACACGTTATAACCCAGAAAGATTCCGGGAGAAGTCTTATAATATCGCTTAAATTCTGATGTAGAATTCTTGGTACCAGCAGGCTCTGCATCATAATCTCCGCCATTAATCACACTTATCCGAACACGGAAGTTATGATACCTATATGCGATGCAAAAGTGATAGCCACCTGAAAAGAACATCGGAAAGAGACTCTCCACCTCAATAGCTTGCTTTGTCTTAGACATTTCAGGGCCGGTAAACACACAGGTTCTTGCAGACGTGTCGAGGGTAACCGTATTACCTGAATCGGATTGAGCATTAACGCTGGTCACGAATACAACCAGTATGACGAGGGTTAAGATATTCCATTTCATACCATAAGTATTTTAAAGTTTATGGTACAAAGGTCTCTCACCTGATCTGATAAACTCCTCCACATTTGTTACCAAATGCATCTATTCGAATATCTCTTTTCTGATACGGCTCAGCGATTTGGGAGCGATGCCAAGGTAATTGGCTATATGATAAAGGGGTACCTTTTGCAACAGCTTAGGATGTCTCTTTAATAGATTCTCATATCGCTCTTTAGCAGAGTGGATTTGCAATTCAACCGTTTGATCGACGATATTTATATAGGCTTGCTCTGTAAGAATCCTGCCCAGCCGCTCAAGCTTAGGAATTCTTTGATAAAGGTCATTCAAATCCTTTTGCTTCAACATCACCACCTCACACTCCTCGATAGCTCGAATACTGAGGGTTGAAGGGACGTTAGCCAATCTGCTCAAATTGACATTAACCCAGTCGCCTTCAAAGGCAAAATCGGTGGTGACCTCATCGCCACTCTCCTTGGTTTTAAAATAGATCAATACACCTGTATTCACAAAACCGATAAAGTCGCATACCTGCCCCTCGGCAAGCAGATATTCATCCCTCTTCAACGACAATAGTGATAACACACTGCATAGTGTTGTAATCTCATCCTTATTCAATGAGACAATTGGCTCGATACTATATAACAACTTCTCGAGTGGCTGCATCTTTATGGGCTGTGAAAATGTTAGATGCAAGGTACAAAATTGCTAGTTGTCAGAAGCTAATAGCCATTAGACAGCAGCTATTTCGTGCTTGCTAATCTTTGAATTCTTGAAGTTTCATTCAAACTTATTCGATTAACCTCTATCTGCTAATTACCAAATAAGGCAAATTTCACCAAATCACTTAATCAGATGTTTAAAGAATTTACAGGATTTCACAAAAATGGATGGAAAAAATCGCTAATGGCTGTTATGAGAGATAATGGAGCTCCAAAATATGGAGAGAGATTACGGTTTTTAAACTTAAGTAAAAACAGATTAGGAAAAATATGATTTAGACAGTGACAAAGTAAGTTTTATTAAAACGCTGGGACTAAACATGTAATATTTTTTTTATTTTTGTCAAGTACTCAGAAACACTTTAGACAAATAACGACGTTGAAACAAATTAAAAAAACGGCAACAAAGGAGTTTATAAGCATTATTGAAAATTCATATCTGAAAACTGATATGATTTACGAAATGATGTTTGCTCATTTCATGACACTATCAGGATTAAATATCCTGACTGTTCCACTTAAACGAGGAAGTACAATTATTAGAGCAAGATATACAAATAGATTAACTTCCTTTTCTAAATTGAGTGAAGTTTCATACCCAAAAAAGGAATTAATAACAAAATTTTCAAGACTAAATAGACCTAGTCAAGGTTGGTTTTATGCGAGTGAAAATGAACAAACTTGTCTGACGGAAATGCTGCCTTATTGGATGGATGATTCTAAAAAAGGAGATGTTATTTCCGTAACACTCGGAAAATGGGAAATAATAAATGACTTGGAACTTATAATCATTCCAGACACAAATAATATTAACGAATTAAATCAAAGTGTATTAAACCAGATATCAGCTCTTGAGATCGAATTTTGGGATTATATATCAAGTAAATTCAAAACATCAACCAAACATGATGGAAATATTTATGAATTTACATCAGCTTTTGGAAATGCTTTATGGTTGAATACAAAGAATCAAAACAATAAAGCTGATGGATTTATATACAGCAGTGTACAATCTCCGAAAAACTTGAACATTGCACTATGCACGCAAAATGTAGATTCTGGAGATTTAATTCCAGTGGAATTTATTGAAACACAATTCCTAAGGGAAGATTTAACAGATTTTGGATTACCGACTTATACGGAGATTGGTGAGAGGAAACGTGGATTAATTGATTTAAATCACTAGTCCACTAAAAGTTTCAATATACAGCTGTAATAACCTCATAATTAGCAAAAAGCATCCGTTTTTAACGTGTTGATTTGAATTTGTAACTAGCATCCAATATCAAATTGGTTGCT
>JAJTBW010000304.1 GCA_021286705.1 Sphingobacteriia bacterium | reverse complement strand
CTCCAAGATGTCGGGTTTACATAATTATCATACTCCACACACTCTCCCGTAAACAGTAGATTCTCCTCATCATCCTTTAGCAAGGAGTAACCATATCCATTAGTTGCCCACTGAGGATGCTCGGAGGTCAGATATACCTTCTGCCATATCGTCTCGCCCGAAGGAGATAAACAGAAAAGCCAAATACGCTCTTCAGCTATGTCATATCCGAAATAATTCACCAAAACTATAAAATTGCCATTACTCAATTGCACTACATCCGCACCAGAATCAAGATCCATCGGTACTGAGTAAATCTTACACCACTCCTTCTTTCCACAGGCATTCAATTTCATAATCCATGCATCATAACAGTAATAATCCGTACACTTATCCAGTACAGTTGTCGAACCAACTAATATACATCCTCCATCCTGAGTAGCCGTAAATCGAGCAAATGCACCTTGATAGAGTGGATCTCCAATATACCTTGTCCATAAAATATTCCCATTTACATCGGTCTTCAATAAAACATTCATCCGGTTAACCATGTCATTATCTACTAATAAACCTAAAACCATATAACCAGAATCATATGTTTCCATTACATCATTTCCTCCTGCCAAACTCTTAAAATTAAAAATCTTAGGCCAGAAATCTTTTGTGCTAATCTGGTCTCTTTTGGGTCTTCCATTCAAGTTTTTCTTAAATGTTGTCTGAATGTCTTTTTCAGGCTTTGGTAGTTGTGTTTGAGCCTCAAGGCCAATATATAGGAAATAGGCTAGGAGGCAAGTAATTAGAGTTTTCATTTTATTCAGATTTGTTTCTCAAAAATCTACGACAGGTTATGATTAATTATTTCTAAAAATAAAAGATCTACTATATTCTATTGATGTCGGAATCTTTAGTTAAAAATACAAAATTATGGGGGAAACAAAGATTAGTCTCCCCCATAATTATAAATTACTCATTGAGAAAAGATCCCTAAATCCCGAATGAATATTTGATACGGAAACTAAAACACCTATAATAAGGAACAATACATCACTTTTAACTTCTATAATGGTCAAAAAAATAATTTGGTAAACTCGCACATAAGCGATAATTTTATGTAAGTCCATACCGGCGGTTTAAATTTTTACGGCTCTTTTCGTCTCCTTAGCATATCTTCTATTGCTTTAATTTCTTCAAGATCATTTTGATCAGCCTTTAACGCTTCATACTCCTTTCTCTTTTGATCAAATTGCTCGTAGACCTTTTCTATATAGTTCTCCATTTGTTCATTTGATCCCGTACCGCTTCCTTTCAAAATCTTCTTGTTTTGAAAATTCAACAATCGATCAACATTTTCCTTCCAAAACGACATGGTAAGATCTTTACGTTCTTTAACATTAAGTTCAGCCGTTTCAAGAAAGATTACCACAAGACGGTTCAATGTATCTATTTCATCTGTTGTCAGATAATTTTTAGAGATGATAATATCCTGTTTGCGTACAATTGCGCCTTTCCAAGATGTTAAGCCCATGTTTTCTTTTTGTGCATCAGCTCGTCCAATTATTATCTCTGCAGCAGTTGCGCCAGTAACGGCAAACAGTAATTTGTTTTGGGTCTCGGCAAAAAACATCTGTGTTGATTTATCGGTAACATCATAATCGCTACTAAGGGCAAACAATTCGCGTATTTTTTGATAAAATCGTTTTTCTGATGCTCTAATATCCCGAATTCGATTGAGTAATTCATCAAAATAGTCCGGACGGCCATCAGGGTTCTTCAATCGCTCATCGTCTATCACAAAACCTTTTCGTAAATACTCAGTAAGGTTACGGTTTGCCCATTGCCGAAATTGTGTTCCACGTACTCCTCGAACCCGAAAGCCTATGGCCATAATCATTTCGAGTGAATAAAAAGTAACGTTATAGTTTTTGCCATCAACAGCAGTTGTAAAGTAATTCTTTACAACTGAATTGGCATCTAACTCACTCTCTTTTAAGACACTTGACACATGTTGTCCTATATTTTGTTTCGAGGTGGCAAAAAGCTCGGCTATTTGAGTTTGATTAAGCCACACGTTACCATCTTTAGCGTACAGGCTTATGGAGCTTTTGCCATCCTGGGTGTTGTATATGATTATGTCGGTCATTTTAGTTTATCTATAGGGAACCTTTAAAATACAAATTGTTGATCTATTTTGCATAATTAGAAGCCCCTTATATTCTCATAACTCATAATCTGTTTTCTATTGTTTAACCACCTTCGCCTCTGCCACAACACTGTTACCT
>JAJTBW010000303.1 GCA_021286705.1 Sphingobacteriia bacterium | reverse complement strand
CATCTAATCAAAGACGGTTTACGGGCTATTTTCTTTTTTAGCTGTCAAACTGAGGCATATTACACCTCTGGCAATTATTATTTGATTTGATTTTATTTTATCTGATGCATTTGGTCAAGTCTTGGAGCATCTTTTATGCACTTTTATTTTGAAATCATTCCATTGACGAAGGCCATAATTTTAATCAGCTGCTCGGTTTTGTCATTATCATAAAACAGCTCCAGTTTACGCGCTTGTTTAACAGCTCATAAATAAATTAATTCCCGGAAATCCTTTCAACAATTGATGTTGAGAGGAAATTTTTTTGAATTTTCTCGCATAAATACATAGACAAATATGGATAAATATGGTATGATAATGCTATGTATGCTACAATCATTGCGTTGAGCAAACTTCAAGTGGGAGGTGTATTTTATGTCTTATCGGTTGAGTAAGCAATCTAAAGCAAAAGGGATTTATCTGACTATCGAAAAAAAGTTCTGGGATAAAGAAAAAAAGATGGCTAGAGGTAAACATCACCAGTCATTAGGTTATTTGCACGACTTACAGAAAGATTATCCCGACCCTATTGCCCACTTCAAGGAAATTGTAAATCAAATGAACGCTCTCGAGAAAGAAAACAAAAAAATTACACTGGAAATTGATTTGAATGAAAAACTGCCTGATGAGTCACATACCCGGTATAATATGGGCTATGCTGTGATTATGAAAATCTATCACGAGTTGGAGTTGGATCGTTTCTTGAATAATAAGGCAAGGCATGAACCCTTTGAATACAACACCAATTCCATTATGACACTTTTGACTATAACCCGAATCCTGCACCCCTCATCCAAGAAGAGGTCTTATGAGTATAAGGACATGTTCTTTGAACGGTTTGAATTTGAGTTGTATGATATATACCGTGCTTTATCCCATTTCTCAAAGATAGGAACAGAGTGTCAATGCTTCATCAGTGAGCAAATAAATGCGAAGTTCGGCAGGGACACTTCTCTCATGTACTTTGATGTTACGAACTTCCACTTTGAGATAGATGAAACGGATGATCTTCGTAAACGTGGAAAAGAAAAGAATAACCGCCCTGACCCCATTGTACAGATGGCTTTAGCCATGGATGCCGATGGGATACCCCTATACTACAAGCTGTTTCCCGGTAATACCCACGATAGCAAAACCTTCATCCCCGTCTTCAAGGATGTCTGTGTAAGATTCTCTCCCGGCAGGGTTATCGCTGTTGCGGACATGGGATGTACATCATCCAATAATATCTACTTTCTCAAGGGAGGAGATCGAGATAAATGTAAAAATGGATATGTATTCAGCTTTTCAATTCGCAAAGGTACAGAAAAGTTTAAGAAATACGTTCTGGATGATACTGGCTACACTGACAGGGATGGTGAAGCGCTAAAGGAAGACTACGACTATAAGATTAAGTCCCGTCTTGAGGTAAGAGAAATCCAGATCACTATGAAAAACGGCTCCCAGAAAAGTGTGCTGATAGACGAAAAGCAAATAGTTTTCTGGAGTGAAAAATATGCGAAAAAGGCACAGGCCGAACGGACAGAGACCGTAAAAAAGGCACTTGACATCATAGCCAATCCTAAAAAGTATACCAAAAACACTGCACATGGAGCCGCTGCATATATTCAGAACATAACATACGATAAGAAGACCGGCGAGGTATATGAGGAAGAAGGCAAGAAGCTGATGTTCAACGAAGAAAAAGCTAATGAAGATGCCAAATATGATGGATATTACTGCATCATAACCAGCGAGCTGGAAATGCAAGACCAACGCGTAATTGAGATTTACCGGGGCTTGTCTGATATCGAAGACAACTTTAAGGTCTCAAAGAGCGATTTAGATATTCGGCCGGTTCATGTATCCCGTGAGGACAGAATAAATGCGCACGTCCTTACCTGCTTCATTTCTCTGGTCATTTTGCGCCTTATCCAAAAGAAAACCAGCTACAAGTTCACGCCCGAACAGATTATTGATTGCCTTAATAACATCAGTTGTAGTCTTGAAAACACAAACCTTTATATGTTTGATTATCGAAGCAAAATTTCAGATTATATCGGGGAAGCTTTTGGCATTGATTTTACTAACAAGAGGCTCCGCCTTAACGAGATAAAAAATATTTTGGCTTCCTCTAAAAAATGAAAATTATGCTATGTTTTATGGCAAACAACAAAACCCGCAAACCATCTAATCAAAGACGGTTTACGGGCTATTTTCTTTTTTAGCTGTCAAACTGAGG
>JAJTBW010000302.1 GCA_021286705.1 Sphingobacteriia bacterium | reverse complement strand
GCGCCAATCCTTCGCTTCGCTCAGGCCGCAATTACAGGTTAAGCTAATGTTAGCTGGACGCCTTCGGCGCTCGGGCAATTTGAATTTGTTACATTAGTAGAGTTGAAATCATGCAGTTTGAAGATATTAAGACAAATAGATTACTGATTCGTGAATACTCTGATCAATATCTAGAACAATTATTCGAGTACCGTTCAGATCCAAGAGTTTACTTATGGTATACGAAGAAACAAAACTCTGTAGAAGACCTTAAAGAGTATTTCAAAAGCAATATTACTGAGTTTAATAAAGATAATGGATATGCAGGAGTTGATTACAATAATAAGGCATCAATAGGATTGCTAAAGAAGCTAGGGTTTAGAAGAGAAGGATACTTTAGGCAGACCGAGTACAAGAAAGGTGAATGGAAAGATTCATGTTTGTATGCAATTTTGAGAGAGGATTGGGTTAAGAATAATAATATAATTCATTAAGGTAAAAGTTAATAATTAGAGTGCTGGCAGCTAACAATCGCTTCAACCTGACTCGCCTATTGTCACAAAACTTGCTAGCAGGCTTCGCCTGGCAAGTTTTGCGCCAATGTACGGCTCGCAGGTTAAGCGTATGTTAGCTGGACGCCTTCGGCGCCCCTAAAAGGAAATAATATGGAAACAAACATATATGATTTACTCATTGCAATAGTACCATCATTAATTGTTGGTATAATATCGTTAATAACAATAGTTTACTCAAATAAAAAGCTTAAAAACGATCAAGATATCAATTTAAGGATCAGCAAAATAGAATCATTATATAGTAAGTTCAATAAAATTAATGGTAGTATTTTGGCTGAAAAAAATAACTATAGTAGTAATGAAAAATATTTTACATCAAGACAAACAGTAAGTAGAATAATTGAAGAAATTGAATTATTGAAAGTGGAAGCGCAGTTATATTTGGGCATTAACTCAATAGATTCATTTCGCTGGAGTACAGAAAGATTATTAAATCAAATGGTACAAAAAGATATTAAAGATTCATATAAAGATAATTTGCATGACGGAGAATACGAAGAAGACGATGAAGAGCATGGCAGGATTAATACAATTGTACCGTCTACTTTCGAAAGTCATTTTGATGAATATTCTGAAAAGTATGATGATATTGAAGATAGGATACTTAGTATTGCTAGAGAACAAATTGGAATACGAATTAAAAAAGTACAAAAAAGGAAAGCTATTAAGCTAGCAAAGAGAAAGAGCTAACACATGCTTCAACCTTATAAATCCTTTGGCATGGTTTGTGCAAAAACGAAGAGCACAAACCACGCCAAGCCTTCGCTTCGCTCAGGCGCGGATTTAAAGGTTAAGCTAATGTTGGACGGACGCGCTTAACGCGCGCAAGTATAAGCAATTAGCATGATTTGGTGTTTCATAGTTGAAAATAACCAAATAGTGAACTATACTTACTGTTGAAATGGTTCACATTGGGGGGATCCTATGAAATCTATAACAATTCATGGCATTGATGCCGTACTCGATAAAAAATTATCCGAAAAGTCGAAAGAGTATGGGCTCAGTCAAAATAGAACAGTAAAGGCAATTTTGCAGAAATCCTTAGTGGAAGATAAGAAAGCTGCTAAGCGAGAGATGTTTTCTGATTTGTTTGGGAAGTGGACTGAGAACGAAAAATTATCATTTGAGGAAAGGATTTCTGATCTCGAATCAGTAAATGAATCGGATTGGACAAAATGACAAAGATATTACTTGATACAAATGCATATAGCTCATTTTTATCTGGAGATAAAAGTGTCTTTGATTACATTGTTGAGGCAGAAGTAATCTATATATCGACGATTGTAATTGGAGAGCTGTTTGCTGGCTTTCATGGAGGAGGAAAGCTATCACAAAATCGAGACGAGCTAAAATCATTCTTAAGTAAAGATGGCGTAGAAGTAATAGATGTAACAGTCGAAACAGCGGAGATATTTGGAGAAATCAAAGCTGGGCTAAGTAAGAAAGGAAAAATGATTCCTCTGAATGATATCTGGATAGCTGCACATTCAATTGAAACAGGTTCGAAGTTAGTTACCTATGATAAACATTTCAAAAGTATAAGTGGATTAAGGATTTGGGAGGAGCTAAAGTAAAGATAATTCGTCCAACACCTGCTTCAACCTGATAATTGCTTTTGTCACACTTTTTGCAGTCGTCGCTTCGCTCCTTGGCAAAAAGTGCGCCAATCCTTCGCTTCGCTCAGGCCGCAATTACAGGTTAAGCTAATGTTAGCT
>JAJTBW010000102.1 GCA_021286705.1 Sphingobacteriia bacterium | reverse complement strand
TTTTTAGTGTTTTTCGTGGTTAAATGTAATCTGCGATTCAAAATTCAAAGATTGGTTATTTGCTGCTGGCTACGGGCCACGGCAAAAAATCGTTTAATTTTACTATGGGACACCCAAAAGAGTGTCCTTGTGTTTTTAGATTATTGCTTATCAGTGTAATATAAAACATGCTCAATAAAAGTGTCGAAGTCAGGGTGGAAACGGTCGGCTTTAAGAAGCTTTCAAGGGCTTTTGATTATAAGCATTATCATCTACCAGTTTGAAGTGTATTCAGCACTTTATTTCTGAATATCATCAATATCTATTAATATCTGTTAAAAATTCATTCTAAGTTTATTTCTAACTCGAGTTGGTCTCTTGTTTTCAATCCTCGTTTTTTTTCAATAGAAGTCATATGCTCCTGAAAACAGCTCAACCTGCTAACGGTACCAATAGTACAGAGCGATTTTCTTAGCTAAGAGATAGATATTATTCATGCAGAATGGAGATGAAATACGCACTGCTGATGCACAGAACCCAGCCCTTCAGATGGGGATGGGATAATTACTTGCATTACGATGACCTTTGAACAATACTGTTTTAACACGTAAAATATCAGTTGTCAAATCAATGGCATAAAATCTCTCATACAGTTTGAATCCCTTGGTTATTCGCTTGATCTGAACAATTGAAACAATGTGAAATGCAACATGCTCAAACATTTTAGGATTCCGAAGGTTATTGACTTTAGAAAGAATAATTCTGTTATTAGGTGTTTTGCCAAAACCTAAATGGAATGAATATATCCAATACGCTGAAGAGATATCTATGAGTTTTCTCAGACTACGACGGCCCTTAAGGTGACCAAACATATTATATAATAGATGACTCGAAATGGAGGGAGACATATTAACGGTTCTGTCTTTGCAATTGGTTATCAGTCATTCAAAGAAGCGTTTCGGAAGAAAATCTACAATCTGCGAAAATTCATACTTGCCAGTATTCATATCTGTTCCACTTTACGGATAGCCGCTAGGGAACAAAACTCAAAAGGGCGACAAGGGTTTTATGGATTATGTCATTGTATATGAATATAGTATAATCGATTTTAACAAATTTTAATAGACAGTAGTGTACAAGTCTATAGAATTCAGATGAGACCAAGAGCCTTCCGTAGTACGAATGTTCAGTCGTTTTAGAAAATTTATGTTTTTAGGAGTTCTCTAAAGTGAATTATTTTAATTATTATTGCATTAGCCTATTCTGGATATCTATGAAGTTTTTACAATTATTGCATTATATAGACGAGATTATAAAGTAAGATTTTATTACTACTAATAAAGTTTATGTTGAAACTAAAGATTTTCAAAAGGGTATATATATATTGTATATTCGGAATAAGATATCCATGGAAGTAGTTGTAGAAAAAATTTTGATAATATGATGAAGTCGTACAAATACACAATACTTATAGCTTTCCTAATTTTGATTTCATCATGTGTTAATGGTCAAGAGCTTAACTATTGGTCATTTCAACTTGATGGAAATATGACTAAGTATTTTCTGACTGACAATAGAAGTAGCGGGTTAAACTACGGCTATGGGTTAAGCTTCTCAAGACATATTAGAACTATTAAAGTTAGCTTAGGTTTTGTTCTGTGTGAAAAAGATTCCTATGAATTCGTTCCCTTGACACAATATTCCAGTACCACAAAAAGAGTTAGTAGCTTAATAAAAATCTTGAATATTCCTCTATCCTGTAATGCCAGATTGTATTCGCACAATGGCTTGGAAGTTTTTGCTTTAGGTGGTATTATCTTCAATAAAGTTCTTACTTATGATTTAGTAAATTTAGATAGTGAGAAGATTGGCAATCAAATTTCTGAACATAGTAAAAATCCAAATATAAATGAGCTTTCTTTAAGGATCGGCACAGGGGTTAGTAAAAAAGTATTTCCTAAGATAAACCTGATTCTTTCAGCTTTTTGTGATTATAAAGCCAAGCAAGATATATACTATACGTATCCATATACCCCTCTTTCTAAGGACAGATATTCTATAGGATTAAATTTCAGCGTTGAGTATAGTTTTTTTTGAAGACTAGAAACATAAAATTACTCTATATTAACAGACAAATTAAAATTACATATCATGAAGAAAGCCTTTTTACTTTTTTTTGTTTTACTCTCAATGAGTGGGTTCAGCCAAACTCAGCTCAAAAACTTTGATGAAGTTTTATCGGCGTTGAAGGAAGGTAAGGATGTGAAAACTGTTATCTACTATGGGAAGTGCAAATTGTTTAGTGAAGGAAAAGAACAGGAAGAGTCTCCCGATGCCATAGGTGGTATGCCCGTTGCAGCATACGAGTATTTCGATTCAAGCGTGTTTAAAGGGAAACGTCCTTCCTTTTTAGCCTTTTCAGAGACCGTTTTAATATCTCATAAGTTCTACGGTTATGTTTACAATTATGTTAAAGTGAAGGTTATTGCCGATGGCACAGTAGAGATCACCTCTCAATATTTAAAACCGAGAAGATTTTCATCCAGATTTAAAGTCGTAATGGATGAAACTTTTAAGACGAAAATTGACAGTGGGACGGGAAGCGATGGCGTCGTTTTCTTTTCAATGTAATAATTTGATATAGAAGCCGGATTATATAATGAGTTTATCTCTGATCCGGCTTTTATCTTCTGGTTCGTTTGTTTCGTTGCCCTTGACTTAGTCTTCTTTCGGGCAGTAATTCGTTGAAATTATATTTAATACCAATTGTAGGCATAACCAGAAGGTCGTTATTAGCACCACCAAAGAAGGCATCTGCGCGGTCTGTTTGTAGTTTATATACTAAGAATTCAAATGTGACATCGAAGCGAGGTGTAAGATACTTATTCAATCCGAATCCAAAATAAAATGTTGATTCATTTGAGGGAGAGTTTTGCCATTCATACTCTATGATTTGTTCTCCGGTAGTAGCATTTTCCAGTTTTGATCGTATATGAACCAAACCGGCTCCGAATACACCGTACATATAAATATCTGAATAGCTTTCGTTGGGAAGACTTAGTAGATTAACAAAGTCAATCAGGATATTTGCTCCAAGGGTTATGACTTTACCATTGGTTCTTCGGTTTAAATCTTCAGAAGTAGCCTCGAAACCTAAATAGCCTACTCTTCCTTGAAAAGCCATATAGGATGTTAGTTTGTTTCCAACAACTAGTTGTAATCCTGGCCCGCTTTCATGCCACATCTTTTTTAGCGGATCACTATCATATTTGCTTAAATCGCCATAATACATGCTTGGGCCGACCAAGACGCTAGCTTGCCAATTATTGGTGATAAGCTTCTCAAAGCCACCTTTCCCTCTTTTGTATCTAGATCTACTTTGACCAATCGTCATTTCAGGGAAGAGGAAAAGTATAACCAGCAACAAAGTGATAGGAGCTGTAAACCGACTATGATTGAGTGTTGTCTTTTCTGTCATATGTGTATTTATACAGTAGTGGAGTAGAAATTGTTTCATAGTTGCTATTACTTCAACGTAAACAACTGGAGTAATGGTATTTCTTATGTAGATTAAAACCGACCGTGGTTAAAAGTTGCCTGTTTGGTGACTATTTACCGACCTTCTGAGCTATAAAGATACTAATCTCATATAAGCCATATAGCGGTAAAAAAACCATAATCTGACTGAATACATCAGGGGGTGTGATAATGCCAGCAATAATCAGAATTACAACTATCATGAATCTTCTTTGTTTGCGCATGAAACTTGCGGTAACTATTCCTAATCTGGCTAAAAACCATACAATAACCGGTAATTCAAAGACTAGTCCTACAGATAGACTAAGAGATGCTACGGTGCTGATATAGGAGCTCAAGGCAATCTGATTGTGAACTGTTCCTGAAACTTGGTATGTGCCCAGAAAATTGATGGTTAATGGAACGAGAAGGTAGTAGGAAAAGAGAACACCTATTATAAATAATAAAGAGACAACAAGTACACCACCCCGTGCCGCTCTTCTTTCCTGTTCTTTTAAGGCAGGTCTAATAAAACGCCAAACCTCCCAAAGCACATACGGAATAGAGACAATTAGTCCCGCCATACCTGAGATGTACATGTGCGTCATAAACTGTCCCGACATGGTAATATTGATGATCTCTAAGTTCGAATTGTCCATACATAACGATGGAACTGATAACCACTGCCCTAACTGGCAAAGCCAAACGGTGGTGACAAAGTCATTCTTTAGTGGGCCTAATATCACTACGTCAAACAAAAACTCCCGATTTAAAAAAGCAACAACCGCAAAAAGAGCCACTGCTAGTGCTGCTCTCATTAGGTGCCATCTTAACTCATCTATATGATCCCAAAAACCCATCACCTTTGTGGGATTCTTTGCTTCTGGCCTCTTCTTGCTTGACTGTACCTCTTCCAATTGCTATAAATTTGACCAAATTTACAAAATCCATCATAAGCGGCAATCTTTCAAATTGATGTAATTTTGACCCAAAAATAACCAAATGATAAACGAGGAAAAGACTCGAAAAGAGACCGCTCAACGAGTAGCTGACCTAATGATGGCTGCAGCTCGAACTGCACCTAAAGCACGTGGTATTGATACTCTTTGGTTGGCAAAAGCTGAACCCGATGATATTGCCCTTCTAACAGATGCTATGCTCCAATATGCCGATGCCTACCATCTCCCCTTCTTTAAACGTGATGCTGAGAATATTCTTAAGGCTGATGCACTCGTTCTTATTGGTACTCGATTAGAAACCAGAGGTATTAGCTGGTGTTCTTTCTGTGGTTTTTCCAATTGCGCAGTTAAATTGACCAATCCTTCCGTGCCTTGTGCGTTTAATCTTACGGACCTGGGAATTGCTCTTGGTGCAGCCGCTGCAACCGCTGCTAATCACCATGTCGATAACCGAATTATGTTCTCTGTTGGTAAAGCGGCGATTGAGGCTAAACTTACTCCCTCTGATGTTAAGGTCTGCTATGCTATCCCTCTGAGTATTTCTTCAAAGAGTCCTTTCTTTGATAGAGGATAAGCTGCTGTCAGCGGCTGGCTACTGGCAGGGGAGAGATTCAAGAATTCAAAGATAGGCGGCTGCATAGCGGGCTTGTAGCCAGTTGCTAGAATCTACTTGCTGCCAGCGTCTCTTTTATCTCATTCTCAAATACCAATTGTTACCGAGGCTCTTATACTCCTCCGTAATTTCACCATTGCGATTTCGTAATGTCAGTTGCTGGTACTCAATCTGTGGGGTGTCATATGAGAACTCCATTAATACTCTTATGGGTGTTCGCCCTTCAACTGGAATTATATCAATTGACCGACTAAGACCAAGTCCCACTTTGTTCATTTCACAGACGAACGATGCTTTTTGATCTGAGGGAAGAATGACACTAACAATACCCCCCGGAGCAAGGAGTTTAGATGTGCTAGATGCAAATTGATCAAAGGGAAGTGTGTCTGTATGTCTTGCTCTATTTCGAGTCTCGTTTGGCCCTTTGAGGCATTTGTTAAAGTATGGCGGATTAGAAAAGATGAAGTTGTATTGTTGAGTGGATGTTTGAGCCAGCTGCTGAATCGTCTCTTGCTTGCACTCTAATCGATCATGCCATTTTGAAAAGGTGAAATTCTCTTTTGTGTCTAATAGTGATTGTTCGTCAGGGTCAATGGCAATGAACTCTCCTTGACTTCGTTCGGCCATAATCAAACTAATGACACCGCAGCCGCTACCTACTTCTAACATTTTCCCATGCTCCGGACAAGAGGCTAGTAAACCTAGTAGTACTGCATCGGTGCCGACCTTCATGGATGAGCGATCATGTCTTACCGAGAATCCTTTAAAGTGGAAATATTGATCTTTTGGTTTGACCTCGTCAGAAACTCCCATTATTGTCACCGTATTTTACAATATCTTAAGCTAATCCTGAAGATAAAGCTCCAGTAATCCTTCGGGCATCTCAATGATTAATTGACGCTCTTTTCTTTTGACCTCAACGATAAATTGGTCGTTTACCGGGACAAGTATCTCCTTGCCATCATGGTCAATTGAGAAAAGCGGATTAACAGACAGGTCGATTATTTGGGTTAGAGTCCCGATCTCCCCTTTGTTTATATCAACAACAGTGAAGCCTTTCACCTCATGGTAATAGAACTTTTTCCCATCTAGCTTTGGTAGGTTCGCCAATGGCAGCCATAAAGTACATCCTTGTAAAGAGCCAGCCTCCTCTTGAGTGTCAATATCCTCAAACTTCACGAAGACCTGCTGCTTAGCTCCTGCATCTAATGAAGTGATAAAGAACGGAACTAATTCATCGCCATATTCAACAAGGACACTCTCAAGCTGATAATAATCTGATGGCTGGTCAACATCAAGAAATAAAACTAAACCACCCTTCGTCCCATGTGTGCGGCTAATAACGCCCAATTCAAAACAATCTTCCTTTCGCATAATGTTAACTCTATTTCTACAAAGTTACGAAGGATCAGGTTTAAAACCATTATTCTCTTCTGACCTAAGCCTGATTGCAAATATTGTAGGTAGTTACCGGATAAAATAGCTTTATTATTAAATCTCCTTAAAAAGAAAGAGTCCGGAAATCATCTGATTTCCGGACTCTTTAATGAGCTTCTGAAATTATTCAGCAGGAGTTTCGGTTGCTTCAGCAACTTCTCCTTCGGCTTCTGGTTGAGGAAGAGCAGCGGCAGCAGCTTCAGCACGTTTACGTGAGATAGCCTGAGCGCGTTCTTCGTTCTTTTTAACTTCAGCGGCAACTAAGCCTTTCTTCAGTTCACGGGCTTTTTGATCCTTTTCGCTAAGCTTGCTTCTGAGCTTGTTTTGCTTTTCTGCCATCCAAGCGTCGAATTTTGCTTCAGCTTGCTCAAGAGTCAATGCACCCTTGGTTACGCCTTTCAAAAGGTGATGTTTCATCATAACACCTTCGCGTGAAAGCAATGAACGTACTGTGTCAGATGGTTGAGCACCATTCTGAAGCCATTGCAATGCTTTGTCCATGCTGAGGACTACTTGGGCAGGATCAGCAATTGGATTGTATGTTCCAATCTTTTCAATAAAACGGCCATCACGTGGTGCACGACCATCGGCCACTACGATATGATAAAAAGGACGACCCTTCTTACCAAAACGCTGTAATCTCATTCTAACTGCCATAGAATAGAATTTTTTAAGTGTTTTTAAAATGGGGTGCAAAGTTCTTACTTTTTTATCACAATTACAAGTGTTTATAGAAATAGTTAGCTGATGGCAAATTAGTTTCAAGATTTAGGATTCAAAAATGGCTAATTACAAATTAGATTCAAGATTCGAGATTCAAAAAAAGTCCCCCAGTCCCTCGGTCTCTCAGTCAGCTTTTATGTCTTTGGTTTTCAAAAGTAACCACTACGGGTTGTGACCTAATTACCTTTTATCCCTTTTAAGTCTGCCCTACTATCGTTAACTTTACACAACTCATAATCCTTCTGGCTTTAACGTTACAATTAAAAATAAAATGCCTGAATTCACGCACTTACACGTTCATACACAGTATTCTATCCTTGATGGAGCTGCGAAAATTAAAGATTTGATTCGAAAGACAAAAGAGAGTGGAATGAAGGCTCTGGCAATTACCGACCATGGAAACATGTATGGGGTAATGTACTTCATGAAGGAGGCAAAAGCTCAGGGAATAAAACCTATTATTGGCTGCGAGACCTATGTGGCACATGGCAGTCGGTTTGAGAAAAATAACAGAGGGCATCATTTAATTTTACTGGCAAAAAACATGGAGGGCTATCGTAACCTCTCTATCCTTGCTACTCTCGGTTTTAAGGAAGGGTTTTATTATAATCCTAGAATCGATAAAGAGATCCTACGCAAGTATAATAAAGGACTTATAGCCTCTTCGGCATGCCTTGGTGGCGAGATACCTCAGGCCATTTTGAATAATGATTTGCAGGCAGCCCATGATGCAATAGAGGAGTTTAAGGATATCTTCGGTGAAGACTTCTTCCTGGAGCTTATGGATCATGGCCTCCCGGAACAAAAACAGGTCAACGAAGTACTTATTGAATTGGCTAAAGAACATGATGTAAAGATTATTGCCACCAATGATGTACACTTCGTAAATAAAGAAGATGCCCGTCCGCATCATATCCTGATTTGCCTTAATACCCAGACTAGTATTGATGATGATGGGGGACTTCTTTATTCGGGTAACGAATATCTGCGAACTCCGGATGAGATGGCCGCTCTCTTTGCTGAGCATCCGGAAGCACTTAGCAATACGATGATTGTAGCCGATAGAGTAGAGGAGTTCAAATTGGAGCATGATATCTTACTTCCAAAATTTGAATTACCTGAGCCTTTCGATAATCAAGATGATTATCTCGCTCATCTTACTTATGAAGGAGCCAAAAAACGATATCCCGAAATGTCACCCGAGATTAAGGAGCGTATTGATTTTGAGCTAGGCACAATAAGAAGGATGGGCTTTCCCGGATATTTTCTTATCGTACAAGACTTTATTGCAGCGGCAAGAAATATGGGTGTCATGGTTGGTCCGGGTCGTGGCTCGGCTGCCGGCTCTGCGGTGGCCTACTGTTTAGGTATTACCAATATTGACCCTATAAAGTATAAACTACTTTTTGAGCGATTTCTGAATCCGGAGCGTATTTCAATGCCTGATATCGATGTCGATTTTGATGATGAGGGTCGTGATAGTGTCTTGAAGTATGTTATTGATAAATATGGCGAGGATCATGTGGCTCAAATCATCACATTTGGTACCATGGCGGCCAAACTTGCTATTCGCGATGTAGCTCGTGTTCTGAAGCTGCCTCTGCCCGAGGCCGATCGTCTGGCTAAGTTGGTTCCCGATAAACCGGGTACCACTCTTGCTGAAGCATTCAAAGAGGTGAGTGAACTTAATCAGGCTCGCGAAGGGGAAGATGAATTGATTAGACAGACACTCAATTATGCAGAGCGACTCGAGGGGTCTGCCCGCCAAACAGGTACGCATGCTTGTGGTGTAATTATCGGCCCTGAGGATCTTAAAAACTATGTTCCGTTGGCGACTGCCAAAGACTCTCTGATGATGGTTACCCAATATGATGGTAAGTTTGTTGAGAGTGTCGGATTATTAAAGATGGACTTCCTTGGCTTAAGAACCCTGACCATTATCAAGGAGGCTTTGAGCAATATCAAGGAACGGCATAAATTGGAGATCGATATAGATCAGATTCCTCTTGATGATTCATTGACTTTTGAGCTATTCCAACGTGGTGATACCATTGGAATCTTCCAGTTTGAATCTGATGGTATGCGGCTTTATATGAAGGATCTAAAGCCAACTACCCTCGAGGATTTGATTGCGATGAATGCGCTCTATAGACCAGGCCCTTTAGAGTATATCCCTGACTTCATTGATAGAAAGCATAGCCGTAAAGCCATTGCATACGACCTTCCTGATATGGAAGAGTATCTGAAGGAGACCTATGGCGTTACCGTTTATCAAGAACAGGTCATGCTTTTATCACAGAAACTGGCAGGCTTTACAAAAGGTGATGCCGATGTACTGCGTAAGGCTATGGGTAAAAAAGACCGTGCAACTCTTGATAAACTAAAACCCAGATTCATTGAGCAGGCCAGCGAAAAAGGACACCCTAAGGATGTTCTGGAGAAGATATGGACTGACTGGGAAGCTTTTGCATCTTATGCCTTTAATAAATCACACAGTACCTGTTACGCTTGGTTGGCATACCAAACAGCTTATCTGAAGGCGCACTATCCTGCCGAGTTTATGGCAGCGGTTCTAACACATAACCTTGGTGAAATAAAGAAAATCGCATTTTATATTGATGAAGCCAGACACTCTGGACTAGATGTGTTAGGTCCTGATGTCAATGAAAGTCGTCCTAATTTCTTCGTAAACAGCAAAGGACAGATTCGATTTGGATTAAAAGCCATCAAAGGTCTGGGTGAAGGTGCGGTTTTAAGTCTGCTTGAAGAGAGGACTAATAATGGCCCCTATAAGAACATCAATGATTTCTTGTTACGTCTGAACTACAGATCGATTAATAGAAAGGGGCTGGAATGTCTGGTTATGGCGGGAGCTTTAGAGTGTTTTGAGGAGACCCATAGGGCTCAGTATTTTTATCAGGAAAAGTCTGATGATCCGATTCATCTTGACAAGCGGATTCGTATGGCCTCGCAACACTTAGAGAGACAAAACTCAAGCCAGGTATCCCTCTTTGGTGATGTTGAGGAGTACACTGCCCCAGTTTTTGAGATGCCCTTCTGCGAAAGATGGTCTAAAGGAGAACAACTCAAGCATGAGAAAGAGGTTACAGGCTTTTATATCTCAGGCCATCCATTAGATGAGTTTAAGATAGAGATTGATAACTTCGCTAATGTTAATCTGTCTGAACTCAAGAATAATATCTCAAAGTATCAGGATAAAGAGGTCTACTTTGCCGGCATGATCTCCGACGTTAAGCATAAGATAGCTAAAAACGGCAAGCCTTTCGGATCGTTCAATATTGATGATTTTGATGATACAATGTCTTTCTCCGTCTTTTCTGAGGAGTATGCCAAGATAAAGAGCTATCTGGAACTGAATTATAACGTTCTTTTTAAGGCGAAGGTACAAAAGAGCTTCCGTGGCGATATGCTTGAGGTTAGGATAGTTGATGCACGATTCCTAGCAGCTGTTCTAGATCAATTGGCTGATGGCATTAAACTTGATGTCCCTATTGAGGCTATTACACCTACGATGGTTGCAAGTCTTGAAACCGCAGCTAAAAATCATCAAGGCAGATGTCCTGTTTTGATTGTTGTACATAATATCAAAGAGAAGCAATCGCTCTTCCTAAGACCGAGAAAGATGCGGGTGGCTCCAAGCGATTTTTTAAAGTCAATCAGAGAAATAGAACATATTAGTTTATCGTTAACACGTAAATTATTCTGATCACTTATGTTCTTTTTCAGTAATTTTGGAACAGAAACGAATACAATTCCATTGTAGACAGCAAGGAATCTTGTTTCTGAATACCAATAGGTAAGCGTTCTAAAGAATTAGAGTAAACAAGTTACAAACACGTATAATTACATTAAAACCATTAATCATGGCATTAAGTATTACTGACACCAACTTTGCTGAGTTGGTTGAGAATAGCGACAAGCCCGTTGTTCTTGATTTCTGGGCTGAATGGTGTGGCCCATGCAGAATGATTGCACCTCATATTGAAAAGATGGCAAATGACTATGAAGGTCGTGCTATCATTGGTAAGGTTGATGTTGACAATAACCCCGCACTCACTGCTAAATTTGGCGTAAGAAACATCCCGACTGTCATTTTCTTGAAGGGTGGCGAAATCTCTGATAAAGCGGTTGGCAATATGCCACTTGCCTCTTTAGTCGCTAAGCTGGAAAAGTTATTTTAATTTAGTCGCCTAATAATCAACGAAGGCCTGTGTGTATCTTTACCTCAGGCCTTTTTCTTTAAAGTTTTTCTAAATGCCAGTAGATCCAATTAGAATACAACCCTTAAGTAAGTTAGAATTCTTCGCTCGTCAGGTTGTTGAGGGCTTTCTGACCGGCCTGCATCGTAGCCCTTTTCATGGTTTTTCTGTTGAGTTTGCAGAACATCGTCTCTATAACTCGGGAGAATCAACTCGGCATATCGATTGGAAACTATATGGCAAGACCGATAAACTCTTTGTAAAGCGCTTTGAAGAGGAGACTAATCTTCGTTGTCAGTTGGTCATCGATACCTCTGCTTCGATGTTTTATCCCGTACAGAAAAGCAGATCAATTGAGACCCCCGATAAGTTAATGTTCTCGGTTTATGCTGCAGCCGCATTAGCTTACCTCCTAAGAAAACAACGAGATGCTGTTGGATTAACCACTTTCTCCTCAGCTATTGAGTATAATATTGCTGCAAGATCCGGACAGGTTCATATGCAGAATATTCTTAGTCAACTCGATCTCCTAACCTCTCAACAAAAGAATAACTCCCCTCATATCACTGATGCAGCTACTACCCTTCATTATATCGCCGAGGCAGTTCACAAAAGATCTTTAGTTATTCTATTCAGCGATATGTTTGATTCTTCCTCTGATTTTGAAAACCTGTTTCAGGGGCTACAGCACCTGAAACATAAACAACACGAAGTAATCCTATTTCAGGTGGTCGATAAGCAACATGAGATCGCATTTGAGTTCACTAACAGACCAACTCGCTTCATCGATATTGAATCGGGTGCTCAACTTCGCCTTAACCCTGCCGAAATAAAAGAGGCCTATCTGAAGAATAGCAGTGACTTCATGAACGAATTAAGATTTCGGTGCAATCAATATAAAATTGATCTCGTGGAGGCCGATATCAATAAAGGATTCGAACAAATTATGCTACCTTACCTCATGAAAAGAAGTCGATTGTATTAACATCTCCTTCAATCAATAACACCCCACTAACGAATGGTATTTAGCAGTATATTGTTTCTTCTCTTCTTTTTACCACTCTTCTTTATCGTTTATTTCTTTCTGCCACCTCGTTTCCGCAATCTCTGGATTGTACTGGGAAGTGTTGCCTTCTATAGTTGGGGAGCACCTAAATTTATTGTTGTCATCCTGGGAACAACCCTTATCGATTTCTTTCTTGTTAAATGGATGGATAAAACACCTGATGGGAATAGAAAGAAGATTATTCTTACGGGTACTGTTTTGTTAAATATCGGATTGCTTGTCTATTTTAAATACAGCAACTTCTTCATAGAGAACTTAAATGAGATGTTATCACTTATTGGTGTCTCCGGCGTACACTGGACAAAGCTTGTCCTTCCAATAGGGATCTCATTTTATACCTTTGAGACCATTACTTATGTGGTAGATGTCTATCGAAGAATCCATAAACCACAAGATAATTACCTTGATTACCAACTCTATATTATCCTTTTTCCTAAGTTAATTGCTGGCCCCATTGTCCGTTATCATGATTTAGCTGATCAGATTACAGATCGTTCTAAGAGTGATAAGGCAGAGTATCGTCTTACCGGCTTTTATCGTTTTGTGATAGGACTATCGAAGAAAATCTTTATTGCCAATGTCTTAGGGCATCAGGCTGACTTAATCTTTTCATCGGATATTGCCTCTTTGGATACTGCTTCTGCCTGGACCGGATTATTGGCTTATGCCTTTCAGATTTACTTTGACTTCTCAGGCTATTCAGATATGGCTATCGGCTTGTGTAGAATGATGGGGTTTGTTATACCTGAGAACTTTAATAGCCCCTATGTCTCATCAAGCATTACCGAGTTTTGGAGGCGGTGGCATATCTCGCTGGGTTCATGGATGAAGAATTACTTATATATCCCATTGGGAGGGAATAAGGTCTCGAATCATAGGCATTATTTGAATCTCTGGCTGGTCTTTTTGGCATCGGGCTTCTGGCATGGTGCATCATGGAATTTTATTATTTGGGGTGCATGGCATGGTTTATTTCTTGTTTTAGAGCGGGCTTTTCTGTTGTCATGGTACAAACGTGCAGGCCGATTAGCAGGTACTCTTTTAACATTCTTTTTTGTCTTGATTGGGTGGGTCTTGTTTAGAACAGAGACTGTTTCAGATGCCGTGACCCTTTATGAAAGGCTTTTTGTTTTCTCTCCCGGTTATTCCTTCATGCCGGATTTTGAGTATTGGGTAATGTTCTCATTGGCTATACTCTTTTCTTTCTTTGCGTGGAGTGAAACAGGATCAAAATTACAGGATAGAGTTTTTGCAATTGTCTTGCCCTATAGATACAATCTGATGGGTGCATTACTTTCAATAATGTTCTTTTTTCTTGCTTTAAGCGCACTGTCGGTCAGCAACTTTAACCCCTTTATCTATTTTAGGTTTTGATGAAAACGAGAGTCAATATAAGATATAACATTCTGCTGACTATCATATTCCTGATAATCTGTTTGCCTGCTTTACAGCAGTTTGTTCCATGGGTAAGTGAGCGTGCTTTGCAAGGGGCAGTAGATTATAAATCGCCTCCTGCTTTCACAATTCAAAAGTGGTTTACTGGTGATTTTCAGAAGGAGCAAGAAGATTTTCTGACATCAGAGTTTGGGTTTCACAATACTCTGGTCAGGTTGAATAATCAGATATCCTATTCACTTTTTAAGAAGCCACATGCCCGAGGGGTGGTTGTTGGTGAGGATGGGTTTTTGTTTGAGCAGATTTACATTGATGCGGCTAATGGAGTTGATTTTTTAGGCAGAGATTCAATTGAATCGGTCGTAAAAAAGCTAGGTGAAATAAGTGATACGCTAAAGAAGCTTAACAAACATCTGGTTATCTGCTTTGCCCCCGGTAAAGCCTCGTTATATCAAGAGTTTGTGCCGGATCACCTTAAGGTGAGACATAATCGGACCAATTTTGAGACCTACAAGGAGTTGCTTTCAAAAACCACAGTGTCAGTAGTTGATTTTCATACCTACTTTGATCAGCAAAAAGGTGTAGCAGATTATGATATCTATCTAAAGAATGGAATACATTGGAGTACCTATGCTGCCTGGGTCGCTGCCGATTCTCTGACTCACTATTATGAATATCTAATGAAGGGTAAATTACCCACTGTTAACTGTAAATCACGAAGTGTAAAGACAGCATCTGATTCTGATCAGGATATTTTAATTGGCTTAAATCTTCTTTGGGAACCGCAAAGAGAGGTGGCTCTCTACCCCTACCTGGAAGTGACGGATACACTAGGTAAGATTAAACCATCCATTTTAGTTATTGCCGATAGCTATTATCGTACTATCTACAATCTTGATCTTGATGGTTGCTTCAGGAGGAGTGCGTTTTGGTATTATAATAAGCAGGTCTTCCCTGAGAGTCGCACAAGACTGACATATACTAAAGATCTCTCAATAAAAGATGAGATCAATAAATATGACATCATTATGCTGATGGGCACTGATGGTACTATGCGGAATTTTGGATGGGGTGCCATTGATACTCTCTATCGAATCTATTTTCCTTGATTTCACAGACTGTATCCTTGCTTGCCTCCCCGCCTCTTTGCCATCGACCTCGCTCAGGCAGCGGTGGGGCTGGTTGAGCGCAGCCTTCGATTCCACTCAGGCAGCGACCCGGTGGTTGAGCGAAGTCGAAACCACTGTATCCATCGTATTTCTCCTGTTCCTCTCTTGTTCTCCTCTTATGCCTCTCCCTATCCTCTCCCTATCCTCTCCCTATCCTCTCC
>JAJTBW010000101.1 GCA_021286705.1 Sphingobacteriia bacterium | reverse complement strand
ATGTTCTCTTATGTTTGCTTATGTCTCTCTTATAACTTTTACTCGTCCCGTTCATCTTCCGTTCCCTTGATCTAAACAAAAATGAGTGATATGAAAACAACAAAGAATTGGAGAATAAAGCAATCATAGAGTGTTGAGATTATGACCAATAAGCTATAACTTAACCTAGGATTTAGTAGAAATAAAACATTTGATAATAAATCATCTGTTTAAAAGCAAGCATTTAACAAGAAATATTACTATCTTTGCACCGAAAAGTAAGGATTGTCTTGACATTCTTTACACCCGACGAAATTCAAGGGGACGAGAGTCCCCTTCTTTATTGTCGTACAAGAATAGAAAATAGATAAGATACTAATAATCAGATAACAATATCAAGTACTGTGATTGAAAAATTTCAAATATTTGAGACGGTTGAGCGATACTGTGAAGACAAGCCATTGTTTCTTATAGATATTCGCATGAAGCCTGGAAATAAGATAATTGTGATTGTTGATGGGGATCAGGGTGTAACAGTTGAGGATTGCATACAACTTCACAGGCATATTGAGTCACAGCTTGATCGCAATGTTGAGGATTATGACTTGACAGTTTCATCTGCAGGAATGGAGATGCCCCTATCAAAACGTAGGCAATTCCAAAAGAATGTAGGACGCAAGATGAAATTAGTTTTCGAAGATGGGAAGAACATTGAGGGTAAATTACTTTCAATGAATGAAGATGGCATTGAATTTGAGTATATTATATTTGAAGGCGAGAAGAAAATCAAGAAAAAGACCACTAAGCTTTCAAATTTTGGTTGGAATGAGTTCAAAGAAGCTTATGTAATTCCATCTTTTAATTAATTTTGAAATATAATTTTCGATCATAATATGGATCATATCAATTTAGTAGCAACCTTCTCGGAGTTTAAAGAGTTCAAAAATATTGACCGAGAGACCATGATGCGCATTTTGGAAGATGTATTCCGTCATATGCTCATAAAGCGTTATGGTACAGACAGTAATTTTGATATTATTGTTAACATAGACAAAGGTGACCTTGAGATTTGGCGTAATCGACTCATTGTAGATGATAAGGAGATTACAGATGAGAATCTTCAGATCAGATATTCAGAGGCTGTGAAGATTGAGCCTGATTTTGAGATTGGGGAAGAGGTTTCGGAAGAGTTAAAGATGGTTGACTTTGGTCGTCGTGATATTTTAGCTATTCGTCAAAACCTGGTTTCAAAGATCCAAGAGTACGAAAAAGAGAATATCTTCAAGAAATACAAAGATAGAGTTGGGGAAATCGTCACTGGGGAAGTTCATCAGGCCTGGAAAAAAGAGATCATGGTTATGGATGATGAAGGCATTGAGATGGTTTTACCCAGAAGCGAACAGATTCCTGGCGATTTCTATCGCAAGGGAGACACTATTCGTGCGGTAGTCTCACGTGTTGAGATGAAGAACACAACGCCAAGCATTATTTTATCCAGGACGTCACCTGTATTCCTTGAGCGCCTCTTTGAATTAGAGGTACCTGAGGTTTATGATGGCTTGATCACTATTCGAAAAATTGTCAGGGTTCCTGGTGAACGTGCAAAAGTAGCTGTTGAATCTTATGACGATAGGATTGATCCTGTAGGTGCATGTGTTGGTATGAAAGGAAGTCGAATTCACGGGATTGTACGTGAGTTAAGAAATGAGAACATTGATGTTATAAACTACACCAATAACCCAAATCTTTTCATTACCAGAGCTTTGAGCCCTGCTAAGATCGTTAATATCAATATTGATGAGCAATCAGGACGAGCAGAGGTTTATATGAAACCTGATCAAGTTTCACTAGCTATCGGTAAGGGTGGTTATAACATTAAGCTCGCAGGTAAGTTAACGGGTTACGAGATCGATGTATTCCGTGATTCAGATGTTGACTATGAAGATGTTGACTTACAAGAATTCAGCGATGAGATCGAACAATGGGTTATCGATGAATTCATGAAAGTTGGTCTTGATACTGCGAAAAGTGTACTTACACTCAGTATTGAAGAACTAGTAAAACGAACTGATCTTGAACAGGAAACCATAGAAGAGGTTGTCCGTATACTCCAAACAGAATTTGAATAAAAAAGCATATATCTCCGACCTAGTTAACTATTTTCGAAATCAAATCCAAAGTATCAGGATTCATTCAAATCAAAATATGTCAGATAACACCCCGATAAGACTGAGTAAAGCAGCTAAAGAATTCAACGTAGGAACACAAACCATCGTGGAGGTTCTGGCCAAAAAAGGGCATAAGATTGATGGAGGCCCTAATGCTAAAATTCCACCCGAACTATACATGATTCTTGTTAAAGAATTTGAAGGTGACAAGAAGGTAAAACGTGAGGCAAACAAAATTGGCCTTTCACATACCAAAAATGAAACCGTGGTTCTAAAAGAATCTGTTAACAACTCTGATGAATCTGAGGCTGAACCTCAGGAATTAATCATCAAGAACAATCAACTTGGTTTTAATGATGGATTCAAGAAAAAGGTTGCTGAACCTTCGGTCGCTGAATCGGCTGATCAGGCAATTCCGACCTCTTCAACTCATCAAACTGAAGTTAGTTCTCCTGCCCTCCCTCCTTCTGAACAGGAATCCCCCAATAAAGAAGAGGAACATCATTCAGATTCGGGTAAAGAGAGTTCTCCTGAGATCGGAATAAAGGTCTTGGGTAAAATTGATTTGGACTCGTTTAAAAAGAAACCATCCAAACCATCTGAACCAGAAGTAAAGAAAGAGGAAGAACCCAAAGTTGATGCAGCACCAAAAGAAAATATTGTTGCTCAACAGCCTGAAATATCTACTAAGGAAGAGGCTAAACCTATAATAGAAGAACCGGTTGTGATAGAAAAACCTATTGAAAAAATAGAACCTGTCGTAATCGAAAAGAAAGTTGAACCTCAGATTATTATGCCTGAAGTAAGTGTAGAAGCTAAGCCAGAACCAAAGGCAGAGCCCACTGAAAAGCAGGAGTTAGTAAAAGAGAAGGTATCCGAAACCGTAAAGGAAACAGAAGTTATTAAAGAAAACATTAACTCAATAGAGGCAACTCCTATTGCCGAAATTGAAACCCCTGTTGTTGCTAAGAAAGTGGTTACAGAGGTTAAGTCTGAGCCAAAAGCCTCAAAAGAGACACCAAAGGAAAAACAAAACATAGTTAATCCTAAAACTGAGACAACTCAAAAGCCGCAAATAGTTTTGCAACCAAAGAACACTGAATTAGCAACCTCTCCGGTTGAAGAGACTGCAATTAAACCTGAGGAGAAACTCCCCGAGAACTTCTTCCGTACAGAGGTGAAAAAACTTGAAGGACCTGTCATTCTTGGTTCAATTGAGTTACCTGATAAACGTGACAAGAAAAAGCCTGTCGCATCTTCATCAGATGATAAACTCAAGAATAAAAAGAAAAAGAGGAAAAGAATTGCTAAACCAGGCGAAGAAGGCGCTCCGGCTCAACCCCAAAGCACCCAAAGTAGTGAACCTGGTACAAAGCCTTCATTAGTTCTTCCCGGTAGCAGAAACCATCAAGGTACCAATAGAAATCAAGGAAACCAACAGGGTGGAAACCAAAACCGCCCACAGGGTGGTCCTAACAAACCTGGTGGTAACCAAGGTGGGGGAAATAACCAAAACAGAGGTACAGATAATCAAAACAGACCTGGACAACCACAGAATAGAAATCTTAAGAAGAATGACAGACGTAACCAACCTCGTCAACCGGAACAACCTAAGGTTGAACTGACTGATGAAGAAATTGAACGTCAGATCAAAGAAACCTTGGCAAGATTAACCACTGGTGGAAAATCTAAGGCTTCAAAGCATCGTCGTCAAAAAAGAGATATTGTAAGCGAAAGATTACAAGAAGAGCAAAATCGTATTGAAGAGAGCAAGTCAGTTCTAAAAGTAACTGAGTTTGTAACTGCAAACGAAATGGCTACTATGATGAATGTCCATGTTAATCAGGTAATCTCTACCTGTATGTCTCTTGGACTGATCGTCTCTATAAACCAACGTCTTGATGCTGAAACAATCGTAGTTGTAGCCGATGAGTTTGGCTTCAGTGTAGAGTTTGTCTCTGAAGAAGTTCAGGAAGTAATTTCTGAATTAGAGTATGTTGATAGCGAAGATGACCTTAAGCATAGAGCCCCTATTGTCACCGTTATGGGTCACGTTGACCATGGTAAGACAAAGCTTCTTGACTATATCAGGAATGCCAATGTAGTAGCTGGCGAAGCAGGGGGAATTACTCAACATATAGGAGCATACGAAGTTCAACTAGAGAATGGAAAGAAGATTACTTTCCTCGATACTCCAGGTCACGAAGCTTTTACAGCGATGCGTGCTCGTGGAGCCAAAGTTACCGATATCGCAATCATCGTTATTGCTGCTGATGATAGTGTGATGCCCCAAACCCGTGAGGCTATTAATCATGCTCAGGCAGCCAATGTACCAATGATTTTTGCCATTAATAAAGTGGATAAGCCTTCAGCTAACCCAGAAAAGGTTAAAGAGGAGCTTGCTCAAATGAATATCCTCGTAGAAGATTGGGGTGGTAAGTTCCAAAGCCAGGAAATCTCAGCAAAATCAGGTTTAAATATAGATCTCTTACTTGAAAAGGTTCTCCTTGAAGCAGAATTATTAGATCTTAAAGCTAATCCTGACAGACCAGCAGTAGGTACCGTAATTGAATCTTCCTTAGATAAAGGTAGAGGATATACCTCAACAGTTCTTGTTCAAAACGGATCAATGAAGGTTGGCGATCTACTTATTGCGGGTACTACCATTGGTAAGATTAAGGCGATGTACAATGAGAGAAACCAACCTGTTAAGAAGGCTGGCCCATCTACTCCTGTATTAGTTTTGGGTCTGAATGGTGCTCCCCAGGCCGGTGATAAGTTCAATGCAATGACAGATGAGAAAGAGGCTAAAGCAGTTGTTTCCCGTCGTCAACAGTTGCAACGTGAACAAGGACTTAGAACCCAAAAGCATATCACACTCGATGAAATTGGAAGACGTATTGCAATAGGTGACTTTAAAGAACTTAATCTTATCGTCAAGGGTGATGTTGACGGCTCAGTAGAAGCATTGTCTGATTCACTATTGAAATTAACCACTGATGAGGTTCAAGTAAATGTAATCCATAAGTCTGTCGGAGCAGTTACTGAGTCTGACGTATTGTTAGCTTCAGCTTCTAATGCTATTATCATTGGATTCCAGGTTCGTCCTTCAGGTAGTGCTCGTAAACTTGCAGAACAGGAGCAGATTGATATCCGCATCTACTCTATTATCTACAACGCAATTGAAGAGATTAAAGATGCTATAGTAGGGATGCTTTCACCAAAAATGGAAGAGAAAATCCTTTGTAATATTGAAATCCGTGAAGTCTTTAAGATCACTAAGGTTGGAAATATCGCAGGATGTATGGTACTTGACGGTTCAATCAGTCGTAATACACGAGTTCGACTCATTCGCGATGGTATTGTGGTCTACACCGGGCATCTTGGTTCACTCAAACGCTTCAAAGATGACGCTAAGGAGGTCAAAGCCGGTCAAGAGTGCGGTCTTAACATCGACAACTTCAACGATATCAAAGTCGGAGATATTATTGAGGGCTTCGAAGAGGTTGAAATCAAAAGAACACTTAAATAAAAAAAGAGAGGAACTTCGGTTCCTCTTTTTTTTAAATTTGGATTACAGACTAATTTGTTTGCAATAAAAAAGGGGGTAAGATTAGATCTTACCCCCTTCACTTTATACTAAGATGTTCTATTCAAAATCTCTAAAGATGGTCTGCTCTCTGTCAGGGCCAACTGAAACGATTGAAACAGGAACACAGGTAAAGTCTTCTATAAACTTTATATAGTCCGTAAATTCAATCGGAAACTGATCAACATCTAACAACTTCGTTAAATCCTCTGACCAGCCCTTACGCCATTCAAGAACAGGAGTCAAATTCTCATGATCATATGGAAGCTCGGTCAAAGAAGCCCCATCACGTTGATATGAGGTGGCTACTGCAATCTGATCAAACCCACTTAGAACATCAGGTTTAGTAAGAAAGATGTGAGTCACCCCGTTAATCATAACAGAGTATTTAAGAGCTGCCAAGTCAAGCCAACCACAACGTCTGGGTCTACCGGTTGTACTACCAAACTCATTGCCATTCCTACGAAGCGTATCACCTGTTTCATTAAAGAGTTCTGTTGGGAAAGGACCACTTCCGACACGAGTACAATAGGCTTTAACGATACCAAAAACATTACCAACTAAAGAGGGAGCAATACCTAGACCAGTACAAACCCCTGCGGTAACCGTATTTGAGGAGGTGACAAAAGGATAAGAGCCGAAGTCAACATCAAGAAGAGTTCCTTGGGCTCCTTCAGCTAAAACACGTTTACCTGCACTCAATTGTTGATGAATGAAATATTCTGAATCTACCTGTTCAATATCTGAGAGGAATTTCAATGCATCCAACCACTGTTTTTCGTACTCATCAAACGAGATTCCATCAAGAAGAAAACTAGCGGTAGATTCACCCATTGCAGAAATTGTTCTGATATGTGCATTTTTAGCATGCTCATATCTTTTAATAAAATCAGGTTGAATCACATCACCCATGCGAATTCCCTGACGGGCGATTTTATCAGTATAGGTAGGACCGATACCTTTAAGAGTCGAGCCAATCTTTGCTTCACCCCTGCTTTTTTCAAGAGTAGCATCTAACAAGCGATGAGTAGGTAAGATCAGATGAGCTTTCCGAGCAATTCTTAGTCGAGACTTAACTTCCATTCCAAATGAGGCAAGTTTTTCAATCTCTTTTTTAAGAATCTGGGCATCGATGATTACACCAGAGCCGATAAGATTAATAGCTTTAGGATTAAGTACACCGCTGGGAATAGTATGTAATACTACCTTATGACCATCCCATTCGATTGTATGACCAGCATTAGGTCCACCTTGAAATCTAGCGATTACATCATACCTTGGAGTCAAGACGTCAACAATCTTGCCCTTCCCCTCATCTCCCCATTGGAGGCCTAAAAGAACATCAACTTTCATAATTTGGTATCTACCGAATTTACTTTGTAATCATGTCAATGACATATTGACACAAAAAAAATTGCTCAATCAAGTCTAAACAGACTTTCATTAGCAATTAAACAAAGATAGTTAAATTTAAGCTCTACTCCTAATATTCAACTAAAAATGGCTTATTCCTCATCCTTTGAAGCGGGTCTATCAACACTTGGAAGCTTACTATAAAATGTAAGGGAATGCCCAGAGATTTTAACACCAAGAAGCCTTTCAACATCCTGTTTAATCTCTTGAATACGGGGATCACAAAACTCCAATATATTTATAACCTCGCCATCTTGTTCAATGATAACATGGTCATGCTGTTGAAATTTATAGGCTTTTTCATACAGTGCAGAACCATTTCCAAATTGGTGTCTGGAGACCAGATTGCACTCAATTAAAAGCTCAATTGTGTTATATAGAGTGGCTCTGCTGACACGATATTTATTTCGCTTCATCTTCATATAAAGCGATTCAACATCAAAATGCCCTTCAGTGGCATAGATCTCATGTAAAATGGTATAACGTTCAGGGGTCTTCCTGTGCCCCTTACTTAGCAGAAAATCAGTAAAAATCTGCTGAACAGAGTCATTATTATCTTTCGGTGCCAATCGATGTTCTTTACGCATTTTGCCAGAATTAATTGCCCTCACCAGTATTAAGTGCCTTTCTGGAGATTTCTATTGTAAAGATACAATATTATCCGAATTTAGAATGAATAAAAATAAAGAAACAATGTTAGACTAAATGTACTAGATATCAGCTACTATAATCACATACTCATTAGCAATTGATCATTATTCAACTGTAAACGAAATACCTGTTGAATTCCATCAACCTTCGCCAGACGGGCAATAAGTGATTTAAGATGATCAGTACTTGAAACATAGACCTTTATATCACCTTCAAAGATCCCAGAATCAGTATCAAATTGAACTGATTTCATATTGATGTTCATCTCATTACTGATAATTTGGCTAACCTCAACAAGTAAACCTTGCCTATCAAATCCTTTTACTTTTAAGGTGGTTAAACAAGAGATCGAACCGGAACTATTCCATCTGGTTTTAACAATATTATTACCATACTTTGACATCTGATTTCTTGCCTCAGAACAAGAGGTACGATGAATAACAATTGAACCATCAGGCTGAATAAATCCAGTAACGTCATCGCCTGGGATAGGATTACAACAAGTTGCAACAGAGAAATTGGATGGGTCAAAATCTATGTTACTTTTTCTATTTAAGGAGACTAAGTTTTCAAGTCCACTTTTTACCGGCTTATTCTTTTTTAAGGTCTCAGAGAGGTCTATCTTCTCTGATCTACTGAAAGGATTGATTCTGCTAATCCAAGACTTCTCTGTTTCAGGGATTGCTTGCTTAATCTCTCTCAAAGATAGTTTTCCGAGATATGCATCGTAGAACATATCCAAAGAAGAGGAGTACTTAAGCAGTTTCTGAAGGTTTCCTATGTTTACATTAGAAGAATCAACATTAAGTTGTTCTAAAAATTCAAGTATTCGATTACGACCATCTTCTGCATAGAATTTCTTCTTTTCTTTTAAAGCCTCCCTGATCTTTGCTCGTGCTCTGGTAGTTTGAACATGCTTTACCCATTCCTCAGTAGGTTCTTGTTTTTTACTAGTTAGAATTTCAATCTGATCACCAGAGTTCAATACTTGAAACTTAGAAACTAGTTGTCTGTTGACATTTGCCCCGATGCAATTATTTCCAACCTCAGAGTGAATCCCATAGGCAAAGTCTAAGACAGTGCTACCTTGAGGCAAAATGCGAAGTTCTCCATTAGGGGTAAACACGAAGACCTCTTTATTAAACAGATAGCCTTGAAAATCATCAATCAGATTAACGGCATCACCCTCATTTTTTGCAAGCAGGTCTCTGATTCGGTTTAGCCAGTTCTCAACATTGTGCTCTTCTGCTTGAATACCTTTATATTTGAAATGGGCGGCATAACCTTTTTCGGCTATCTCATCCATTCTAACCGTTCTAATTTGCACCTCAACCCATTTTCCCATATCACTCATTACAGTGGTATGTAATGCCTGATATCCATTAGCTTTGGGAATTGAGATCCAGTCTCTCATACGATCCGGTTTTGGTCGATAAAAGTCGGTAACGATAGCATAACACTCCCAACAGGCACTGCGTTCCAGTTTTAAAGGAACATCTAGAATAATTCTGATTGCAAAGACATCATAGACTTCATCAAATGGAATATGCTTTCTTTGCATCTTCTGCCAGATAGAGAAGATTGATTTGGTTCGAACAAGGATTTTATAGTCATAACCTCTCTCCGTCAGAACCTTTTTAATAGGATGAAGAAACTGAGCAGCGAAGATATCCCTAATCTCCATTGATTGGTTAACCTTATCAACGATATCCTGAAAGACCATTGGCTCCGTATATTTAAGTGAGAGATCTTCTAGTTCACTTTTAATTGCATATAAGCCCAAACGATGAGCCATTGGAGCAAAGAAATAGTTAGTCTCGGCTGCAATCTTAATTCTCTTTTCAGGCCTCATAGAACCAAGCGTACGCATATTATGAAGTCGGTCGGCAAGTTTGATAAGAATTACCCTAACATCCTGAGCCATTGTCTCAAGAAGTTTACGATAATTTAAAGCTTGTGCGCTTGATTCAGTAGCATCAAATAGCTTTTTAATCTTAGTTAAGCCATCGCAGATCATTGCTACTTTTGGCCCAAACATTCTTTCTATATCACTAAGCTTATAGATATCGGTATCTTCAATAACATCATGAAGAAGAGCTGCCACAATTGAAGTCTTTCCCAGGCCAATTTCATCAGCGCATATTATTGCTACTTCCAATGGATGCATAATATAGGGTTCACCACTTTTTCTGCGCATATCTTTATGAGCATCGGCTGCAACTTCAAAGGCTTTCCGTATCATGGCCATATCCTCTTTCATATGGTCTGCCTTAGGTTTCCAAACCGTTAATAACCTTCTGTACTTCTTTAGTATTTCTATTCGTTCGCGCACCTTATCTACCTCGTACAATCCAACTTTCTGCTTATCCATAAAGTAAATTTCTTCTCTGTTATGCAAAAATAAAACGAAAGACCTCATCCAATTTTGCTACTTGAACAACCTCAAGAGATCCTTTAATATTTGGTATTGATTTACCGTTAAACTTAGAAACGACCATTTTTCTGAAACCCAATTTTGAGGCCTCTGCTATACGTTGGTCTAATTTAAACACGGGCCTGATTTCTCCTGATAACCCTATCTCGGCAGCAAAACAGACATTTTGATCAATGGGAACATCCTCAGAAGAGCTTAAGACCGCAGCTACGACGGCCAGATCAGTGGCTGGGTCATCTATTCTAAAACCACCGGCAACATTGATAAAAACATCTTTATTAGCGAGTCTATATCCTCCTTTTTTCTCAATAACCGCTAAAAGCATGCTGAGTCGACGAGAATCAAGGCCAGTAGCAGAGCGTTGAGGGGTGGCATAAGGAGAAACGCCAACCAATGACTGTAATTCGATCAGCATTGGCCGATTCCCTTCTAAAGAGGCAGCAACTGCTATCCCACTTAATGGGTCCTCTCGTTGAGATAAAAGAACCTCAGAAGGATTATTTACTTCTCGCAGGCCATTACCGGACATTTCAAATATACCCAACTCAGAAGCTGAACCAAATCGATTCTTAACCGCTCTGAGTATACGATAACCGTAATGCTGATCACCCTCAAATTGCAGAACAGTATCAACCATATGCTCAAGTATCTTAGGCCCGGCTATCGTCCCATCTTTTGTAATATGACCTATTAATATAACAGGAATCGCAGAAGTCTTTGCAAACTTCTGTAAAACGGATGCACTCTCACGGATTTGTGGTATACTGCCAGCGGTAGATTCTAAAACCGGATTAACTATGGTTTGGATAGAATCAATAATTACTAATCCCGGATTTAACTGCCGGGCATGCTCAGTAATAACATCAGTTGAGGTATCTGTTAAAACGTAAATATCTGTTTGGTCAATCTTCAAACGATCTGCTCGCATTCGAATCTGCTCTCCACTCTCCTCCCCTGACACATATAAAATCCTCGTCTTTTTCATCTGTAAAGCAACCTGAAGCATTAAAGTTGATTTACCGATGCCAGGCTCACCCCCTACCAGAATTATACTTCCCGGAACTAACCCACCACCTAAAACACGATCCAATTCTCCATTTTCTGTGGAGATCCTCTTCAGAGTAAGAGATTCAATCGAATGTAGTGGTCGTGCTGAAAGACTGATAAGCGATCCTTTACCGCCCAAACCAGGTTCATTTCGCGAAACAATAGACTCCTCCATCGTATTCCACTCTCCGCAAGAGGGACATTTACCAAGCCATTTCCCAGCCTGAGCCCCACAAGAGGAACAAAACCATGCCGTTTTAATCTTTGCCAAAATCTAAGGTCTTTAATACAAATGTAACAAGATCATTACTCAAAATAGCCGTATAATTTCTAAAATCTCAATACAATTTTTAGTTATAACTGATTAAGCTACATTCTACAAATCACAAAGCAATGATGGCCAAGATCATCAAAGTGAATATCTCATATCTAATCTCAAATGACTCGTCCCTGACTTTAACACTAAATCTCTTGAATCTTGAATCCCTTGAATCTTGAATCTCTCGAATCTTGAATCTCTTGAATCTTGAATCCCTTGAGTCTTATCCCTTACTAGATCTAATTTTATTCTCAATCGCTGTCGTGCTATAACCAGTTGTCAGTTCTACTGTAGCTACCCGACCACCTTTAGCTTTAACTATATCATAACCGACTATATCCTCCGGCTTATAGTCAGCACCTTTTACCAATACATCAGGCTGAATAGAGGAGATGAGATCATAAGGGGTATCCTCATTAAAAAGGACAACCGCATCAACAAATCTAAGCGAGGCCATAACCATTGCTCTCATGTTTTCATCGTTAATTGGTCTACCAGAGCCTTTAAGCCGACTAACGGAGGAATCACTATTTAATCCAACAATAAGAATATCACCTTCCTCTTTAGCCTTAGCAAGATATTCAACATGACCCAAATGAACGATATCAAAACAGCCATTGGTAAAGACAATCTTTTTGTCTTTGAACTGCCAATAGGCTAATAGTCTTTTAAAATTTGGATTTTTGGCAGAGTAAAATATACTACTCTTAATCAAATCAAGCTTTTGCATTTTTCCAACGATTATAAAATGGCACCAAGATCATAGAAAGGAGACCCATGACAATAATAAGAGCTGTCTGAGAACTCCATAAAAGCCAACCCATGGCGTATCCAGTAGTTGAAGCTATACCATAGAGCATCAAGGTCTCTGCGGCAATAGCCTGATATACTCCGATACCACCCTGTACCACCATAATGCCCACAGAGCCAAAAACAAGAACCGCAAGTCCGGCATTGGGGCTGAGTGATGAAGTTTCAGGTAAGCTAAAAAACACAAGATAAGACATCAAAAAATAACAAAGCCAGATACCTAAAGTAAGAGCCGAGAACAACCATGGTTGACGAAGTTGAACCAACGCCTTCATCCCCTCCAGAAAGCCTTTGATCATATCTCTGACCTTCACAACAAACTTTAAATGGTAGAAACGTTTACGAAGAAGATATAGAGTAATAACCAAAGCGAATATTGCAATAAGAAAACCGTAAGCCCAAAAACTTAAACTTCCGGCAGCGATAAACTTTCCAAATAGAGGCATATAGATTCTATCGTAGATATAATCTTTAAGCAGTTGAAACTGTAAAGCAAGATTCAAGAAAAACAACATAATAAAGACTATCATGTCGAGTGCTCTCTCAGAAATAACAGTACCAAACGACTTATTAAACGGTATCTGCTCATAACGCGTTAAAACGCCACACCTACTTACCTCACCCAACCTTGGAACGGCAGTATTCGCCAGATAACCAATAAAAACAGCAAAAAAGACATTGGTATATCGAGGTGTATAACCAAGAGGCTCCATTAGAATCTTCCACCGCCACGCTCTCAAACCATGACTGGTGATGCCAATAATTATCGCAAGAAAGATTATACTATAATTAGCTCTTTTGAAAGATTCTATTACCTCATCAATCTGATCAGGAGTTAAAGTCCTGACAAAAAGCCATATGAAAAGAAAGCCGATGCCAAGAAAAAAAGAAATCTTTAGGCTTGAAAGAATTTTATGTTTCAAAGGGTTGGGATTTTGTTATTTTCATCAGGGAACAGAATCGCCGGCTGATGAATCTTAGCCTCTTCTGGAGTCATACTCGCATAAGAGACAATGATTACTAGATCACCCGGAGCAACCTTTCTGGCAGCCGCACCGTTTATACCTATCACACCACTTCCTCTTTCCCCTTTAATAACATAGGTATCAAAACGCTCTCCATTATTTATGTCATAAATATGGACGCGTTCATTCTCAATCAGATTAACAGCATCCATAAGATCTTCGTCTATGGTAATGCTCCCAATATAATTCAGATCGGCAACTGTAATGGTTGCACGATGTATTTTAGATTTTAGTACATCGATAAACATGGCCTCAAAGTTAAGAACGATACATCAAATTATCAATAAGTCTTACTCCCCCAAGATAGATTGCTATGCAAGCAATAGCTGATCTACCCTCCTCCCACTGCTTAATAGGTTGTAACGTTACAGCATCAGAGATGGTAAAATACTCAGGAGTAAACTCGGTAATAGACTCAAATTGAGACAAAACCCAATCTTCAGTCGCCTTCGGACTGAGTTGCTGACTCATCTTTTTTCCCTCTAATAATATTGCAAAAATCTTTGGTGCTAAAGATCTGGATTTAGGGTCGAGTCTCATATTTCTGGAACTCATAGCCAGACCATCTGGTTCTCTAACGATAGAACAAGGTACTAACTGTACCTGAATATTTTCCATCTCAACCATACGTCTGATAATTGCCAATTGCTGAAAATCTTTTTCGCCAAAATAGGCTCTTTCCGGCTCTACTATCTCGAAAAGGCGTTTAACAACAACAGCGACACCGTTAAAATGACCAGGCCTGAAATGACCTTCCATTACTGTCTCTAAATTCCCAAAATCGTAATGCTCTTTTGGCTTATCAGGGTACATCTCATTAACTTCCGGAGCAAAAACGATATCACAGCCCGCGCTAGTGAGCATTGCAACATCCTGATCAAGTGTCCTAGGATATTTTAATAGATCATCCTGATTATTAAATTGAATCGGATTAACGAAGATACTTACAACAACCAGGTCATTTTCAGCCTTAGCTCTGCGTACCAATGAGAGGTGTCCTTCATGTAAAGCTCCCATCGTAGGAACAAAACCAGTTGTTTTATTATCCTCAGTTTGTTGTTGAAGATAAGACCTCAAATCGGCTATCTTATTGAATACAATCATCTCTTAATGTTTAAAATATTAGCTACCGCCAATTCAATGGGCTCGGATGGTATTCCCTTAATCTCACCTATCTGTTCCCCTTTTTTAAAGATTTTTACGACAGGTAAACTGTCATTTTCAATATCCTCTAGTTTTATACTACCTGCCTGATACTTGCTATCAATGCATATTATTTCTACATTCTGAGAAACTGTTGGGTCATATCCCTTGACAGAGAAAAGCATTGCCATAAATCTTGGCACCTGATATTTGCTCTGGTCATCCCAAGTTCCCATTACTAAAACAAACTTTACATCTTTTAGTTTAACACTCAGGTCGGTTAGCACTTGAGAATCTCCCTGATATGTCTCTAATCCCTTTAGATAATACTCCCTAAAGAAACTCACTTTAAGTCCGTCGGCATTTGCATATCCTCTCAAGATATCAATACCCGTCACCGGATCTTTAACGACCTCATTGTATGTCTTTTTATGAGAACACCCATAGCTAAGAAACAGTGCCACATAAAACACAATCTTCTCATTTTCAATTATTTTGAAAACATAGCATTGAACATAAAAAACGGGAGCAAAGGTATAAAAACCCTTGCTCCCACCTAGTATTAAGAACTAAAATTTTAGATTTACAGCTTCAACCGACTTAATCTCGGGTATTGCTTTTTTAACAGCCTGTTCAACGCCATTCTTCAGGGTCATTGTTGAAAAAGGACAAGCACCGCAAGCTCCGGTCAATCTGACATTAACA
>JAJTBW010000301.1 GCA_021286705.1 Sphingobacteriia bacterium | reverse complement strand
CACGGAGATTGATACCATCAAGTCACACATCGCTGGTCGTGGTTTACTGCTTATGGGGGTAGAAATAATTAACTCTGCCGGCAAGATAACTTATAATAGTATTGGTGTTAATGGAGCATCTTTTGCAAGCTATAAAAGATGTAAGTTGTTTTACACACAACTGAAGAAACTTACAGTGGATTTAGCTATTATCTCAATTGGTACAAATGATGCTTATACAAATCGTTTCGATACCACTTCCTATCGTCTCAGATATGAAGAGATGATTCAGGAGTTATTAAAGATAAATTCCAACGTAACAGTTGTTCTTACAGTACCTAATGATTGTTACTATAAGCGGAAACGCCCCAACAAGAACACACGACTACAGCAGGCTATAATTCACGGGCTTGGTCGTAAGTATAGAATGCCGGTGTGGGATTTGTATGCCATTATGGGGGGACTCGGCTCTTCAGGGCGCTGGTATAAGAATAAGTTGATGAGTAGAGATCGAGTTCATTTTACTCGAAAAGGGTATGATTTAATTGGAGATCTGCTGTGGGAATCCTTTTTTGAAGCAATTGAGGCAAATAAGATGAAGAATTCATCCGGAATTGATAGGAAAGGAGAATCCAGATGAACAGACTAACTGAGATATTTGCCTTCTCTGAGGCTTTCCCTTTGATATTTACTCAAGCTGCCTTTTGGATTTTCTTTGGGGTTGTTTATTTGGGCTTTGTCCTGGTCTATCGTGAGACAAGAATTAGAACTACCTATCTGTTTATGGTCTCCTTGTTTTTCTATTACAAAACCTCAGGACTATTTGTTCTTCTACTCTTGTTTACAACGATTTCCAATTTTCTTTTGGGAAAAGCGATCTTCAGAGAGAAGAGAACTCTGGTTAAGAAAACATGGCTATCAGTAAGTGTTATATTAAATCTATTCTTTTTGTTTTATTTCAAATATGCCGATTTCTTGATCGATGCTTTAAATGATCTCTTAGGGACAAAGCTTGTAGTTACAAATGTGCTTTCACTTTGGGGTAATGCACTTTTTAATTCAGATTATTTTCGTGTTGATACAATCATTTTGCCTATTGGGATTTCATTTTTTACTTTTCAGACTATAACCTATTGTGTCGATATCTATCGTAAGAAGCTTGAGCCTATAAACTCCATGATTGATTATGGGTTTTTTATTAGTTTTTTCCCTCATTTGGTGGCGGGTCCGATTGTTAGAGCAGCTGAGTTTATCCCTCAAATTGAAAGGCCGACACTTGTAAAGCGAGCCGAATTCAACTGGGCTAGCTTTTTAATTTTGAAGGGGCTAATAAAGAAAATGATTTTCGCTGATTTTATTGCCATGCATTTCCTGGATAAGGTTTTTGATGCCCCTTCTATGTTCAATGGGTTTACAAATCTGATGGCATTATTTGGCTATTCCTTACAAATCTATGGTGATTTCTCAGGATATACTGATATTGCTATTGGATTAGCCTTGTTAATGGGCTTTCATCTTCCTCTGAACTTTAACTCGCCCTATAAGGCACTAAACTGTGGAGAGTTTTGGAAAAGATGGCATATCTCACTCTCTTCTTTTTTACGAGACTATCTCTATATTCCTCTTGGGGGAAATAAAACGGGGTCATACGCCAGCATACTCATTACGGGCTTAATATTGACCGGAGTAGCTTTGGCCTCGGGTAGTTTGGTAGTAACTCTGGCAATAGCTTTCGTAGTGTTTACCTTTTTAGCTCTGAGCTCTTATTTTGACACGGTACATCGCTATTTGATAATGAATATTAATCTTATGTTGACGATGCTGATAGGAGGATTATGGCATGGTGCATCATGGAAGTTTGTGATTTGGGGCGGACTAAATGGATTAGGGATTGTTTTTTATAAATACTGGAAGAATATCTCCCCATGGGAGAAGAGCAATAGCTATCTGGCTGTTTTTTGGAAGATTACTCTTACCTTTTCCTTTATCACTTTTACAAGACTTTTCTTCAGAGGTGAGAGTATGGAGCACATCGCATTTTGGTATAATCAGGTCTCAAACAACATGGGATGGGATGAAGCAATAAGAGTCCTAATTGAGTATAAAGGTGTTTTTCTGGTTATGTTGTTAGGGTATATAACTCATTGGCTACCTAATCAATTAAAGTCACGCATTTTTGAGAGTTATTCTGAGAGTCCTCTGCTGATAAAGGCAGGTGCCTTTGTTTTTGTAGCATTGATCTGTTATCAGGCTTATTCGGCCAGTTTTCAGCCATTTATTTACTTTCAGTTTTAGGGGATATTTCAGTAAAATTGGAGTGAT
>JAJTBW010000300.1 GCA_021286705.1 Sphingobacteriia bacterium | reverse complement strand
AATCCGTTTAAATCCGTTAAATCCGTGTGCCTATGTTCTGATGCACGAAGTGCATCTCTTAAATAGCTACCTTTATTTCACAACCACCAACCTTCCAACACCCTTCTCACGGCCACTTACGATACTACACATGTACACTCCACCCTTTAGGTTGGCTGTTGGGATTATATGCGTACCCTCATGTTGCCTTAACTCAGCCGAGTAGACCATTTGCCCACTCAGGTCATAGAGTTCAAGTCTTGCTCTATTCTCTGAGACTGGTAACGTGTAATGAAGCACACTGTTTTCGTTGGCCGGATTCGGCTGGAAATAGAGTTTTATTGCCTGCATAGCCAGATCTTCCACTCCGGTGCAGTCGCGGTGGACTTCAACCTCGAGTGTGTCGCTGGGTTGAATGATACCACACTCCGTATCCAGTCTGACGCTGAGTTTTGCTGTACCCTCAAAGTTAGGATTCCATGTAATGGTAGTGATAGAATCAGTGTTAGAAGCTACACCAGCCTCTGCTGGGTCAATAACCCAGAGGTATCCATTGGCATCAAAGTAAGGGTGGGTAACATACTCACTCGTTGGTTGAAGGTTAACACAAACCCGGGTGTCACCTTCCGGGCGGCTGGTTTTATAATAGGAACAGTCTTTTAGTTCAAAGGCCCAAATATTATCATAAATGGTAGTAAAAGGCTTTGTACATTGAACATCAAAAGATTTTTCACATGCTTCTGCGGCTATAACATAATGACCTTCTGCCCTTTTCACAACGCCAGTACCAAGTCTCTCATCGGCAAGACCTCCTATACATTGTTGAGATAGTATATTCCCATCAGGTGACAACCTTATGACCCAAATATCCCAATTTTTAAATTCTCCATGTTTTCCAATTACATCTCCATTTTTTGATTGGGTTTGACCAAAAACTATGATATCTCCACTATTGTCAATATATAATTTAGCTGGTACATCAGAAAGAGATCCTCCAAGAATCTTATCCCACAAGATATTTCCAAGAAAGTCAGTTTTTACAACCCAGATATCTTCTTCCCCATGTGCACCAGTTATCTGTCCATCATTGGAAGTTACGGCACCAGCAAAAATATAACCATTATCAACTTCTATTATCATATTTATATTATCATAATCTGAACCTCCGTAACATTGAGTCCATTCAAGGTTACCGAAAGAGTCCAGCTTAGCAAGGACACCATCTGCTTTGGTTCCATGATCTATACAAGAAAGATTGCCGCCTTGATATAGAAAACTGCTCCCAGATACTAAAAAGCCTTTATCAATGGTTTCTATTACTGAAAAGGAATAATCAATATCTTCATTTCCAATGACTGTTTCCCAAATCAATTCACCTTGTGAATTCAGTTTAAATACCCACATGTCATAGTACCCATAGTTCACACTTACGTCTCCATCATCTGAATTTCCATAACCACATACCACTACTCCGCCATCTGAAGTCAATGTTCCACCAGTACAATATTCACGTTCACTACCACCGAAAGTTCTTTCCCAAAGAATATTACCGTCTGGATCTATTTTAAGTACCCAGATTACCAATGCTTCGTTGGGATTGTTCGAAATATCTCCATCACTAGACCATGTAGTCCCAAGAATATAGAGATTCCCATCAAGCGTTGGAATAACTTTACATCCTGATTCACTACCACTTCCTCCATAAGTCTTCTCCCAAATTAGATTTCCACTTAAATCTGTTTTAATAAGCCAGATATCATTAGATCCATGAATGAAGGAAACATCACCATCATTAGATTCAGTGCCTCCAAGTAAATAATAACAATTATTAAACAAGCAGATGTCTTCTGCCCATTCAATCTTACTGCCTCCAAAACAGTTTTGCCAGCCTAAGTGATAAGACTGACCGATTACAATTATATTTAGAATTAATCCAGAAATTAATAATAGTAGCTTTTTCATAGGATCTATTTTATTAAGTGCTGCACCAAGATATTCGGTGCAGCACTCTTTTGTCATATTGTTAACGACTTATTATCAGTTTTCCTGATTTAGTCAGACTTTTAGTAGTAAGTGTATATAGATACAATCCTGCATCCAGATCTCTTAAATCAATTAATTTTTGACCTTCCGTTCCTGTAACTGTGATGGAACGTAGTTGTCTGCCTTGGGCATCCATTATAGTTAGCAAAGCTTCCTTCTCATTTAAAGGGAGGGTGTAATGAACGGAGACCCACTGATTGGCTGGATTAGGCTGAAAATAGAGTTTTATTCTCTGCATAGCCAGATCTTCCACTCCGGTGCAGTCGCGGTGGACTTCAACCTCGAGT